>NZ_JAKMQF010000005.1:0-131556 GCF_025771405.1 Campylobacter sp. RKI_CA19_01116 | reverse complement strand
CATCAAATTTTTGACCTAAAATATTACCTTTAAAATCTGTATAAATTTCCATCATATTATTTGTTCTGAATTTATAACCATTAATTCTTTTATCTACTTCTACAATAGCTGCATTTGGTTGCGCTGCTTGCACTTTTGCAACAACTTCTTTTGGGATAAATCCTGTTGGAATGCCTTTGTATTTACCATCAACTTCTTTCCAGTCTCCATTAATGATAAAATCAATTTCTGTTCCATCAACCAAATTTACTTCGTAAGAATCCACGTCTTGTTTTACATAACCTACATTTACTCCTTTAAAATGAGTGTTTAAAAACTCTTGAGCCTTTTGAGGTAAAGCACTTGGACTAACAATCATATCTGCAAACATAGAACTTGCACAAACCAAACTAGCCAACATTAATTTCATTTTCATTTTTTCTCCTTTAACTAAAAGTTGAAAGAATGATATTATTTGCTTGTGAAATTTGTGTGAATTTTAATTTTTAAAGCCAACTATCTTATTTTTGTCAAATGAAGATTCTATTTCTTTTTCTATGGTGTGTAAAAAATCACTCATTTTAAAAACACCATCTTTAGAAATAGCCGCTTTTAAAGCCGTATTTTTAACCACCATTACAATTTGAGCTCCACTTAATTCATATGAGGCTAATTTTTTTAAATCAAAACTACCTTCAAATTTAGCATTTTTAGGTAAAGCTTTTTGCCATATCATTAAGCGTTGTTCATAATTTGGCTTTTTAAATTCTATTTTATACTCAAATCTTCTTGAAAAAGCCACATCTAAACTTTCTAAAAAGTTAGTTGTTGCTATGATAACTCCACTAAAGCGCTCGATTTGTTCCAAAAAAATATTTTGCATTTGATTATGCATTTTATCAGCACCGCCACTGTTTTCTACTCTAGTACTTAAAAACTGATCCGCCTCATTTAAAAGTAAAATAGGGCTTTGCTTACTTGTTTGACAAAGCTCTTTATAAGTATCAAAAATCTTTCTTACATTTTGTTCACTCTCGCCCACATATTTACTTAAAATTTTCGAGCAATCAAAACTCAAAATGGATTTTTTCATAGCTTTTGCCATACTTAGCGCACTCATAGTCTTACCCGTACCAGCAGGGCCATAGAAAATTATCTTAGCTTCTATATTTTTATTAGTTTTTATACCCCATTTATTTAATCTTTCTAAAACCTTTTTATCTTGTTGTTTTAATATGCTTTCTAATAAATCTTTAGTACTTTGGGGCATAATAACATCATCTATATTGATATTTGGCTCGATTAGCTCAAAAATATCTTGTTCTTTAACCAAATTTTGAAGTTTAATTTTTTTATTCTTCTTTGGTTCTTTAAAATTAATAATTCTTTGTAAAATATCATCACTTAAATAAAAAATCTTAGCTATATCACCCAAAGAATTAACAAATTCATCATATTCTAAAAGATTTGAACTAAGTAGTTTAGAATCTTCTTCCAATAAAGCTTTGTTTTCTTGCTTTTGAGCCTCATCCTCGCTAATTAAATGAAGCAAAAAATTAAAATCTCTACTATAAGAATTTTCAGTATTTAGCAAATACTCTTCTTTTAACAAACTAATAAATATCAAACATTCATTATCGTTTAAAGCATATTCTTTAAAAATCTCTGCTAAAACATTAGAAATTTTACTTTTCTTTAAACGCTCTTTAATGTATGCTTCAAATATAGCTATATCTTTTTTAATATTCTTACTTTGAGAGCTTTTAGCAAAAAAACGCAATCTTTGATAAAGCTCGATTTTAAAAAATTCATCTTTTAAATATGCAATATGATCTTCATAAATTTGATCTTGCATATAATCTTGTATGCTTTTATTTTCTAAAACTTGTAAGAATACTTCACTTAAACTTAACTCACATTGTAGCAAATTTAAAAGTAAGTTTGAGTTTTTACTTGCTTTAAAATCAGAAAAAATTTGAACAATAAAACCTTTTTCTATAAGATTTTTAAGATCTTTTAAATGATCTAAATACTCATACTCATCATTTTTAAAAACTTCGCTAAGAAGATTATAAGCATTAATGCTTGCATTTGCCTGCAAATAATTTTTGCATAAATGCTTTAAGATTAAAATTTCATCTTCACTGCATTGTAAGTTTTTATAAATATTGCTTTTAAAAGTATCATTAAGAAAAAGTTTTAAATCTTTCATATTTTCCTTTATATTGACTTTATGCTAAATTTGATTTTGGATTTTTTATCATTAAAACTCATATTTTTATCACAAACCTCATAAAAAATATCATAATTTTTACTTACAATCTTTTGAGTAAAACCACAAGAAGTAGTTTGTTTATTTTTTCCATAAAAAATAGGTCTTTTGTAGATTAGATCTTGTAAAAAATCATCATAATATTCATTATTAAAAAATCTGTTATTAAAAAAAGTTTTTGCATAGCATATACCATTAACACAAATTTTATCGCTAATTTTTAATTCAAGTAAGGCTTTAGAAGTACTATAAAGCTCTAAACTTGTAAATTTTTTTCCCTCATATAAAAAACCATAATCAGCAAATTTAAACTCTGGAGTTTTTAAAATAACATAAGTACTTTGTGCTTGTGTTTTGCTTTTTAAAGCACAAGAGCTTAAAAAAACGCACACAAAACACAAAAAAACTATTTGAAGTAAAGTTTTCATTTAAGGTTTTTAAAACTAAGATTAAGTTCTAAATTGAGTTCTTTTACTATTTTCATCACGCTTTGTAAATCATCAATTTGCTTACCAACTACGCGAATTTCATTACCTCTAATGCTTGAAGTTACCTTTAGCTTGCTATCTTTTATAGCTTTATTAATCTTCTTAGCACTATCAGTATCAATAGCGTCATTAACTTTTAAATTCAGTCTAAAATTTGCTCCACTTTCTCTGCTTAACTCTTTAATACCATTAGGGTTTATCCCTCTTTTAATAAGCTTTGAAATAACAATATCTTTTAACACTTCAAGCTTTGCTTCGCTAGAGCAAATAAGCTTATAAACACTTTCTTTTTCATTTAACTCTATTTCACTTTTAATGCCTTTTAAATCATATCTACTATCAAGCTCCTTTTTAGCTTGTTCTAAAGCATTTTTTAACTCTTGCTTGTCAATTTCCCCGCTAATATCAAAACTATGTTCACTTGCCATTTTCTATAAACTCCTTAAGATTATTAAATACAATTTGGACTAAATTTTGTATAGATTCTTCACTTGCCCATGCAACATGTGGAGTGATGATTAAATTTTCTTTATTTTTTATACTAAGTAAAGGATGATTTTTAATCATAGGTTCCATTTCAAGCACATCAAGTCCTACTTTGATATTTTTCTCATTCATAACTTGAGCTAAATCTGCTTCATTCATGATTCCACCACGCCCTACATTAATCAAAATAGCCTCATCTTTTAAAAGCATTAGCTCTTTTTTACTTAATAAATTTTTTGTCTTATCATTTAAAGGTGCGTGGATGCTAATTACATCACAAGTTTTTAAAAGCTCTTCAAGACTTACTTTTTCATACTCATCATTATTGTTAGTTCCTGAAGTAGAATAATAACAAACTTTAGAACCAAACATTTGAGAAACCCTAGCTACTTCTTTACCTATAGCTCCAAGTCCTATAATACCATGTTTTTTACCGGTTAAAGTATGCAAAGTCTTACTAAAATCACAAAACATTTTACTCTCACACCATTTGCCTTCTTTACTCCATTTATCATAATATGGAATTTGATTTAAAAAAGCAAAAAGCAAAGCAAAGGTATGGCTTAAAACACTTTTTGTAGAATAACTAGCTGCATTTTTTACCACTATACCTTTAGAATTTGCATAAGCTACATCTATATTATTTACCCCTGTACCAAGTTGTAAAATAAGCTTTAGATTAGTGTTGTCTATCACTTTTTTGTCAATGATGATTTTATTTATCATCACAACTTGTGCATTAGCTATTCTTGCAATAACCTCATCTTTAGAAGTTAAGTCATAACTTACAAACTCGCCAAGACTTTCAAAAACCGTTAAATCCGCTCCACCTAAGGTAGCAGCATCTAAGCATACTATCTTCATTAATCTTTTACTATATGTCCTACAAATTTAGAATAATTATCAAGCACTAATCCGCCTTTTCTAAAACCTAATCCACAACCCTCATAAGCAAAGAAAACCCCTGCTTGGTAATAATCATTTTCATTTTTATTAAACTCAGCAAATTCTTGATATACAAAGCGATTATTTTGATAATCTCCCTTTGTTTCAAAACTTACATCTCCATTAGCTTCTATAATGGAAACATTTGCTCCTTCTCTACCAAAAACAGGCTTTTTAACACATTTTTTACCCACTAAAGGTTGATCGCTTGTTTCAAGCAATAAAGGATGATTTGGATAAAGCTCCCATAAAATTTTCATTATACCTTTGCTTTGAAAAAGTAAAGTATAAGCAGGATTTAAAATGATTGCTTTTTGATTTTGCATGATTTGCGTTAAAAGCATAGCAAGCTCACCCTCTTCTATGGCTATGCTTTCCCAAGGAATGAGTTTGAAAAAATACTCAAAATTTACATCATTTTTAAAAATACCTTCGGGCGAAAATTCAACCTCATCAATATAAGAAAACTCACTCTCAAAACCTGCTTCACTAGCAATGTGTGCTAAAAGTTTGGTTGTAATCATATCCTCATCACTACCTGCAATTGAAGAAAATAATATCTTCCAACCTTCATAATATTTTTCAAACTCACTTACATCTTCTTCTAAAGTGATAAGTCTTTTAAAATTATCTTTTAAGGCTTCATATATATTATTAAATTGCGAGCTTTCATCTAGGTTGTTTTGTTTTAAAATAGCCCATTGTAAAATAGCACTTTCAAATAAAGATGTTGGAGTATCAGCATTAAATTCTATTAGCTTTATAGGTTTACCATCAAGTCCACCTGCTAAGTCAAATCTACCATATAAATGCCAATGCACATCATTTTCCCAACTCATCTTAATCGCATCAACTAAATTAAAAGGAATTCCAAGCTCATCAAAACGATCATTATCAATCACTTCTTGCGCAGCAGCCATAAACATATCATAAAGTTCATTTACTGCTTCATAATATGCATTTGCTTCACTTTCTTTAACACAAACTAAATTAGAATCTAAATAATCACTTCCATCATTATCTGTATGCCATGAAAAGCCAATTTGATCTAAATATGATTTTTCTAAAGGATTTACTTTTAAAAAATTCATTTTTTACCCTTAAGATCCAAAAGAGTTAGAAGAACTTGAGGTAGCCTTAGAGCCACCGCCAAAAAAGCCTGATTTTTTCGCACTTGAGCTTGAAGTAGCACTTGTACTTGCTTTATTAAAACTATTTACACTTCTTTGATAAGCACTTTGATTTGAAAATGCTCCTCTTTGTTGATTTGCAAAATTTTGATTATTAAAAAGCTTTGAACCTATCCAGCTACCAAGTATAGCACCAGCTGCACTTGCAAGCAATGTTTCGCCTAAAGAAAGTCCTCCGCTACTCATTTGAGCGTTATTTGGATTTGTTAAATTTGAGGTACCATTGTCTATTTTAGCAGCTTCTTCTTGGATTAATTTATCCATTTCTTCTTTACTTAAAACTCTTTCTGTACCATCAAGTTGTTTTAAAACCACCCTAGTTTCATCACTTGGAAATTGATCTTTGATTTTGTATTGATTTGGAGCGGTTTCTTCAATGATAACAAAAGCACCTTGAGTATTTGCTGCTTGGCTTAATGCATTATTAGAATCATTTGTATTGTTGCTACACGCACTTAAAGCACCGCCACTTATAGCAGCAATACCGCTTATCATACTAAGCTTAAGTATAGTTTTTATATGTTTCATAATCTTTCCTAAATTTATAAGTTTAACTTAATAAGATTTTAACAAAAAAAGTATTAATAAAAATTAATTGCTTTAATTTATCATAATCATTAAATTACTACTTAAAATAAATACAGCAAAAGCAAAAAATATAAAAGCACTTAAATAATCAATAAGTTTTAAATTCTTTTGATAAATTCTTACCATGAAAAGTTTTGAAAATAATAAAGAAATCAAAGAAAAGTAAATTATGGTTTCTAAGATCAAAACAAACACTAATACTATCAACATCCATCGCATTTGAGCAAAATCAAAACTTGCAAAAACACTAGCAAAATAAAAAATAACTTTTGGATTAGATAAATTTGTTATAACGCCACTTAAAAATGCAGATATATGAGTTTTTTGAACTTTTATATTACCTATTTTTGCATTTTTATAAATCCCATAAGCTAAATACAAAAGATAGCAAGCTCCAAAGTTTGATAAAACGATTTGCAAAAATGGAAATTGATGAAAAATCACACTCAAACCAAGTATAGAAAGTATAATCCACACACTCATGGCCAAACTCACACCCAAACTTGCTTTTAAAGCACTTTTAATGCCTTCTCTTAAAGCACAAGAACTTACTAAGAAAAAATCAGGTCCTGGTAAAATAAGTCCAAAAAAATGAATGATTAAAATCCAAAGAAACATAAAAAATAATCGAAGAAAAGCCGAAAATTCGGCTTTTTGGTATTAGAGTCTTGACTCGTAACGTCTAAGCATATAAAGTCTTTTAAGCATTTTTTTGCGTGCTGAAATTTTTTGTTTTTTGCGAATTTCAGTCATAGGCTCAAAAAATCTTCTTGCGCGAACTTCAGTAACAACTAGATTTCTATCTACTTGTTTTTTGAATTTTCTATACGCTTCATCAAAAGACTCATTAGGATGTACCTTGATTCCTGGCACGACCCTCACCACCTTTCGTTAAAAATTTGAAAGTTTTAATTATACCATAATTTTACTTGAAAATAAAATTTATTTTTGTAATAATTACATAAATAAAAATTAAACATAAATTCTTAATTAAGACAAAGTTTGGTTTAATTTTTCTAGTATTACAATTAAAAAAATATTTTACAAGGAAATCAAAATGAGTGCCTGTGTCACTAATTATACTAAGAAAAGATATATAGCTTATATCGTTTCCATGGTTATTTTCATTGCTTTGCCTTTTATCAAAATCAATGGAAATCATTTCTTTTTATTAAGTTTTGATCATAAAAAACTTAATTTATTTTTTATAGCTTTTGATACCCAAGAGCTTTATTTAATGCCATTTCTTATTATGGGTATGTTTTTAACCATACTTTTTGTTACTACTTTAGCAGGAAGAATTTGGTGTGCATGGAGTTGTCCTCAAACCATTGCTAGGGTTATTTATAGAGATTTATTGCAAACAAAAATATTTAAAATACACAAAAACACAGCAAATAAACAAAAACAAGTAGATGGATTTTTTATCAAAAAAGCTTTAAGCATTGTGATTTTTTATCTTTTTTCTATATTAATGATGAGTGCTTTTTTATGGTATTTTGTACCACCTGAAGATTTTTTTATATATATTCAAAATCCTGCTGATCATTTATTGCTTTTGGGAATTTTATTTTGTGCTTCTTTGGCCTTTACTTTTGATATAGTGTATTTGGGCGAAAAATTTTGTGTTTATGTATGCCCTTATGCAAGAATTCAATCTGTAATGTTTGATAATAATACCGTTCAAGTTATATATGATGATAAAAGAGGTGGAGTGATTTATGATGGGCATACTAAACTTTACCAAAAACCACCACAAGGTGAATGCATAGGATGTGAAGCCTGTGTAAAAATTTGTCCTACACATATAGATATACGCCAAGGAATGCAACTTGAGTGTATTAATTGTCTTGAATGTGCTGATGCTTGCTCGAAAATTCAAGCTAAATTTGACCGCCCTAGTTTAATTAATTGGACTAGTGCAAAAGCTATTGAAACAAGAGAGAAGGTAAAATATTTCAGATTTAGAACTATCGGATATTTAGTAGTTTTATGTGGTGTTTTTGTAGCCTTAGTTTTAATGGGAAGCAAAAAAGAAAATATGCTTTTAAATATTAATCGTTCTAGTGAGCTTTATCAAATTAGAAAAGCACATGATGGAGAATTAATTATTAGCAATGCTTATGTATTTTTATTCCAAAACACTGATAATAAAGTACATGAGTATTATTTTGATGTGAAATTACAAGGCATTGATGATGGCTTAGAAATCATTAGACCAAAAAAACCTTTTAAATTAAAAGCCGGAGAAAAAGATAAACAAATAGTTGTACTAAAAGCTACTAAAAAACTAGCCGATAATGATAGAAAAGATACCGTAATACCTTTAACTATTAAAGCATATGCGCTTGATGATAAAAATATCATAATCACAAGAGAAAGTAATTTTGTCTATCCTAAAAACTCAATTATAGAGCACAAAAAACACCAATGATAAAAAAACTTTCCTCAAAATCTCAAGCAAGGCTTGAAAAAATCAAACAAATTGCTGCGGAGTCGTTTTTAGAAAACGGCTACGAAGCAACTAATCTTAAAGATATTATCAAACAAGCTGGTGGTTCATTTTCTTGTGTATATGATCATTTTAAAAGTAAAGAAGGTTTATTTGAAGCGGTTTTAAATGATTTTGCAGAAAATCATTTTCTAGCTATTTTGAAAAAAAATATGCAACTTTCGCCCAATGCTAATTTAGAAGAATTTTTATATCAATTTGCTAAAGCTTATTTGGGAATTTTTAATGACGCTAAAACCATAGCCATAGTAAGGCTTTTATATTCTGAAATTTATAATGAAAAATTTGATTTTGGGAAGTGGTTTAAAGGAAGCAATAGAAAAGAAGTAGAATATGTTCTTCAAAAAAGATTTGAAGAAGAAAATAATGAAAATTTAGCCAAAAATGCTGAATTTTTAAGCTATACATTTTGTGCTATGCTTAGGGGAACCTTTTTTATACAAAGTACTTTTGAAAATAAGGTTTTAATGAGTAAAAAAGAGCAACAAAATCATGCAAAAAAAGTTGTTAAGCTTTTTACTCAAGGAATTGTTAATTTTAATTAACCAAAGATTGATAGAATAACAATCATACAATTTTGTAATATAAATTACTTTTTTAGCTAAATAAATAATTTAAGGAAACCAATGAAAACAAAACTTTTAACTCTAGCTTGTGCCTCGCTTATATTTGTAGCATGCTCAGATAATAAAAATGCACAAGTTAAACAACTCCCTCCTCAACCTGTAAGTATTATGACTATGCAAAGTGCTAATTTACCTTTAGAATTTACTTATCCTGCAAGATTAAGCACTGAGTTAGATGTGGTGATCAAGCCTAAAGTAAGCGGTGAAATCAAAGCAAAATATTTCAAAAGTGGCCAAGCTGTTAAAAAAGGCGATAAGCTTTTTCTTATAGAGCCTGATAAATACCAAGCAACTGTAAATATGGCTTATGGAGATGCTTTAGTCGCAAGAGCAAATTTTGATGATGCTGAAAAAAATTTCAAAAGAGATCAAATTCTAATAGAAAAAAATGCTATTTCACAAAAAGAATTTGATGCAAGTTTGGCTAAATTTAATTCTACCAAGGCTAATTTAGAAAGTGCTAGAGCAAAGCTTGCTAATGCAAGATTGGACTTAAAATACACCGTGGTAAGCGCTCCATTTGATGGGGTTTTAGGAGATGCACTAATGGATGTGGGTGATTATGTAAATGCTTCATCAACTGAGCTTGTACGCATTACAAACATTAATCCAATCTTTGCAGACTTTTATATTTCTGATGTAGATAAAATCAATATGAATAAAAATATTCAAAGTGGCAACTGGCAATTAGAAAATATCCAAGTACAAGCTAATGTCGGCGGAGAGCTTTTTAATGGAAAATTGTATTTTATAGATAGCGTTATAGACACTCGTAGTGGTGGAGTAAAAGCAAAGGCTATTTTTGATAATAATAACTCAAGCTTAATGCCTGGTTCTTTTGCAAATGTTCATGTTGGTGGTTTTGTTCAAAAAGATGGTTTTGAAATTCCTCAAGCTGCACTTTTACAAGATGATAGCGCTACTTATGTTTATACCTTAGTAGATGGAAAAGTAGTTAAAACTATTGTTAATGTTATCTATCAAACTTCTGATAAAGCAATCATCGACAAGGGCTTAAAAAATGGCGATAAAGTGATTTTAAATAACTTCAAAAAAATCCGACCTGGTGCAAGCGTTAGCGTAATGGAGAATAAATAATGTTTTCTAAATTTTTTATAGAAAGACCTGTATTTGCTTCTGTTGTAGCTATTATCATTTCTTTAGCAGGGATTATAGGGCTTTATTCTTTACCTGTGGAGCAGTACCCTTCTCTAACTCCACCCGTTGTAAAAGTAAGTGCAAATTACTCAGGTGCTGATGCTCAAACAGTGGCTCAAACAGTGGCTATTCCTCTTGAAGATGCAATCAATGGGGTTGAAAATATGATTTATATGGATTCAACTTCAAGCTCTTCAGGTGATATGAGTTTAAGTGTGTATTTTAATATAGGTACAGATCCTGACCAAGCAACAGTTGATGTTAATAATAGAATTTCAGCTGCTATGGCAAAACTACCTGAAGATGTTAAAAAAACCGGTGTTAGTGTAAGAAAAACTGGTTCAAGCATTTTAGAGGTTGCTACTTTATATTCCCCTGATGGTTCTATGGATTCACTTGAAGTATATAATTACGCTGCATTAAATATCTTAGATGATCTTGCTAGAGTTCCTGGTGTGGGTAATGCTGTAGCTATTGGCTCAAGAAATTATTCTATGAGAATTTGGCTTAATCCTGATTTATTAAACAAATACCAAGTTACTGCAACTGATGTTATTGCTGCAGTTAGTGAGCAAAATGCTCAATATGCTACTGGTAAGATAGGTCAAGAACCTGTGGTAGAAAGATCTCCTTATGTGTATTCAGTAACTATGCAAGGAAGGTTAAAAAATACCAAAGAATTTGAAGATATTATCATAAGAGCAAATAGCGATGGTTCTTTTTTAAGACTTAAAGATGTGGCTGAAGTTTCTTTGGGCTCAAGAGAATATACATTCAATGGTAGATTAAATGGAAATGATGCAACTCCTATTTTGATTTTCTTACAAACTGGAGCAAATGCAGTAAGTACAGCTGAATTAGTACAGAAAAAATTTGAAGAACTTTCTAAAAGTTTTCCTGAGGGCTTAGCCTATAAAGTGCCTTATGATACAACTATATTTATTAAAGCTTCTATTAAAGAAGTGGTAAAAACTTTTTTTGAAGCACTTATTTTAGTCGTGATTGTAATGTATTTATTCTTAAAAAATTTCCGCTCAACTATCATACCTATGATTGCTGTGCCTGTTTCTATTTTAGGAACTTTTGCAGGATTATATGTCTTAGGTTTTAGTATTAACTTACTTACACTTTTTGCTTTAGTTTTGGCCATTGGTATTGTTGTTGATGATGCGATTATTGTGGTTGAAAATATTGACAGAATCATGCATGAAGATCCAAATATAAGCATAAAAGAAGCAGCTATTAAAGCTATGGATGAAGTTGCTGCACCTGTTGTATCTATCGTTCTTGTACTTTGTGCAGTATTTATACCTGTTTCATTTATATCTGGCTTTGTGGGAGAAATTCAAAGACAATTTGCTATAACCCTTGCAATTTCAGTTACAATTTCAGGTTTTGTAGCTTTAACTCTAACTCCTTCTTTGTGTGCGATTTTTTTGAAAAGAAACGAGGGCGAACCATTTTATTTTGTGAAAAAATTTAATGATATTTTTGATTGGTCTACTGAAGTTTTTGGAGCCGGAGTAGCTTATATACTTAAAAGAACTGTACGTTTTGTTATAATATTTTTTCTTTTAATAGGTGGTTTATATGGATTATTTAAATTAGTACCAAACTCACTTGTTCCAGCTGAAGATCAAGGAAATTTTTTAACTATTGTTAATCTACCAGCAGCATCTTCTCTTAATAGAACTACTCAATCCATGGATGCTATGGCAGAAGAACTACGCAAAAATGAAAACATAACAAATATTGTAGGTCTTATAGGTTATGATCTTTTCACAGGCTCTTTAAAAGAAAATGCCGGTGCAATGTTTGTGAATTTAAAAGATTGGAATGATAGAGATACTAGTAGTTTTGATTTAACAGGAATGTATAACAAACAATACTTTTTAAATCCAAATTTCCAAACTTTCTTTGTTAATCCACCGCCAATCCAAGGATTAAGTTTAACTGGTGGTTTTGAAATGTATGCACAAAATCGTGGTGGTAAAAGCTATGATGAAATTCAAGCGGATGTAAATAAATTAGTTGAAGCAGCAAACAAACGTCCTGAACTTAACAACGTAAGAACAACGCTTGATACTAATTTCCCGCAATTAAAATTAGAAATTGATCGTGATAAAGTAAAACTTTATGGTTTAAATTTAGCAGATGTATTTAGCACGCTAAATGCTACTATAGGAACTTATTATGTAAATGATTTTTCTATGCTTGGGAAAAATTATCGTGTAAATATTAGTGCCATTGGAGATTTTAGAAATACTCAAAATGCTTTAAAAAACATCTTTGTTAGAGCAAAAGATGGTTCTATGATAGCCTTAGATAGCGTTTTAACACTTCATAGAGGGGTTGGACCTGATGATGTAAAACGCTTTAATATGTTCCCATCAGCACTAGTACAAGGTGATCCTGCTCCTGGTTATACTTCAGGACAAGCAATCGATGCTATTGCACAAGTTGCTAAAGAAACTTTAGGAGAGGATTATTCTATTGCTTGGGCAGGTTCAGCTTATCAAGAAGTTACAAGTAGTGGTGCAGGTCAAGTAGCTTTTGTACTAGGACTTTTATTTGTATTTTTAATCCTAGCGGCTCAGTATGAAAGATGGCTCATGCCTTTAGCAGTAATCACTGCTGTACCTTTTGCGGTGTTTGGTTCTTTACTTCTTGTATGGCTTAGAGGCTTAGAAAATGATATATATTTTCAAACAGGGCTTTTACTTTTAATAGGTCTTTCAGCTAAAAATGCCATTTTGATTGTTGAGTTTGCTATGGAAGAACACCTTAAAAAAGGAAAAAGTATTTTTGAAGCTTCTATTAGCGCAGCAAAATTAAGATTTAGACCTATTGTAATGACTTCATTAGCATTTATTTGTGGTATTTTACCTTTATACTTTGCTTATGGAGCAGGAAGCGCAAGTCGTCATGCAATAGGTACAGGTGTCATAGGGGGTATGATAGCAGCTTCTACTATAGCCATTTTCTTTGTACCTTTATTTTTCTATTTACTAGAAAGTTTTAATAAATGGCTTGATAAAAAAAGAGGTAAAATCAATGCGTAAGTTAATAATTTTTGCAAGTTGTTTTTTAATAACAGCTTGTAGTTTAAAACCAAATTTAGAAATCAAAGATGTAAATTACACTAAAAGTTTAGATCAAAACATTAGCATTAATAAACAATGGTGGAAAGCTTTTGATGATAATTATTTAAACACCTTAGTCAATCAAGCTTTAAAAAACAATAACGACTTGCAAATTGCATATATGAATTTACAAAAAGCTTATGAAACTTTAGGTATAGCAAGAAGTGATTTGCTTCCTAAGCTTGATGGAAGTGCTAGTGGAGCAAGAGGAAAAACTAGCATTAATGCTCCAAGCAACAAAAGTAATGAATTTGTCTATGGTAATGATTTTAACATGGGTTTAAATTTAAGCTATGAAGTAGATTTATGGGGCAAATATAGAGATACTTATGGTGCTTCAAAAGCAAAATTACAAGCTAGTGAGTTTGACTATGAAAGTGCGAGATTAAGCTTAATTTCTAATGTAGTAAAAACTTATTTTAATCTAGCAAGTTTAAGCGAGCAAGTAAAAATTTTAGAAGAAACAACCCAAAGTTATCAAAAAACTTATGAGTTAAAATTAGAGCATTTTAAACTTGGAGTAATTAGTGAGTATGAGCTTAACAAATTTAAAGCTGAGCTTGAAAATTCAAGAGTTTTACTCACAAATGCTAAAATTCAAAAAGAAGCTAACACCAAAGCTTTAAAAATCTTAACTTCAAATGATATTGATGATATACTTTATAATAGCATAGAGTATAAAAAAATAGGACAATACGAGCTTAGCATACCTGAGGGCATTGGCAGTGAAATTTTACTTCAAAGACCCGATGTGCAAGCTAGTTTAAAAACTTTAGAAGAAAAAAACTATCTTGTTGGAGTAGCTAGAACTGCATTTTTACCAAACCTTTCTTTAACAGGACTTTTGGGCTTTCAAAGTAATGATTTAGATCTTTTAGTCAAACATGGAAGCAATACTTGGAATGTAGCTGGAAATTTTGCAATGCCGATTTTTCATTGGGGTGAGATTATGAATAATGTTAATATTGCAAAACTTACCAAAGATGAAGCATTTTTACAATATGAAAATACCTTAAAAACAGCCTTTGGGGAAATAAGACTTGCTTTATTTAACCGCCAAAGCTATTATGAAAATGAGCAAAATTATAAAAATTTATTTCTAGCTCAAAGTAAAATTTATGAAATTTCTACCTTAAGATATGAAAATGGTGTGATTAACTTGGCTGATTTTTTACAAGATCAAAGAAATTACTTAAATGCTAAACTTTCTTATACTAACTCATCTTATGAGCTTGCAAATTCTATCGTAGATGTTATGAAAGCTTTTGGTGGAGGATTTAACGCTAAAGAAGAATCAAAAGAAAATATCAAAGCTATGGAAGAAAACTTAAAGGAAAACTTTTATAACAACTAAGTCTTTAAGGCTTAGTTGTTAATGCATTTGAATTTGAATTCTTTGATTAAAATTATTATTTCCTCTGTCTTTTGGGCTATTATGCTCAAAACGATAACGCATATTACCTGAAACATTAACATCTTGGAAAATTTCATCTAAAGGCGCAGAATTTGACACACTTATAAGCCCTAATAAAAATACAAAAAATGCTATAAAAATCTTTTTCATTATAAAGCCTTTGTAAAAATATGATACAATTATAGTCTTTTTAAATAACTACAAAATGAAAATTTAGGAAAAATATGAATTTTTTACAAAACCTAGCTCTTTCTTACTCACACAAAGCTATGCAAAAATCTTTAGAAAATGGTTTTGATGTGAAACTTTTAAAAGAAGGACAAGAAAAAAAAGTTAATCCAAAAAAATCTTATATGCTTTATGCTCACATACCATTTTGTCATACTTTTTGCCCATATTGTAGTTTTCATAAGTATTATTACAATGAAGATTTAGCAAAAAGATATTTTGAAAGTTTAAGAGAAGAAATCAAACAAGTCAAAGATAAAGGATTTGATTTTACTTCTATGTATGTGGGTGGTGGTACTACTTTAATCAACGAAGAAGAGCTTGCTAAAACTTTAGAACTTTGCAAAAAATTATTTAACATCAAAGAAATTTCTTGTGAAACCGATCCAAACCATATTGACCCGAAAAAATTAGAAATGTTTAAAGGGCTTATAGATCGTTTAAGTTGCGGTATACAAAGTTTTGATGATGATACTTTAAAAAAAGTAGCAAGATATCATAAATTTGGTTCAAGTAAAGAACTTCAAGAAAAACTCTCTAAAGCCATAGGCGTGCTTCCTATTATGAGTCTTGATTTGATTTTTAATTTTCCTTCTCAAACCAAAGAGCAATTACTCAATGATTTAGAAATAGCCAAGAGTTTAAAACCTCAACAAATCACAACTTATCCTTTGATGAAATCCAATTTAACCAAAGATAATATCGCAAAAACTTTAGGAGTAAGTTTTAAAGATAATGAATTTGAGTTTTATAAAATCATTGTAGATTTTTTCAAAGATTATGAAAGAAATAATGCATGGTCATTTTCTTTAGAAAAAAGTAGCTTTAATGATGAGTATGTAAGTAGCCATCATGAGTATTTAGGCGTGGGAAGTGGGGCTTTTAGCTTTTTAGATGGAGAACTTTTAATCAATGCTTTTAATTTAAATGATTATTCTAAACTCATCAAAGAAAAACAAAATGCAAATATTGCTAAAGCTAATTTTGGTAAAAAAGAAATCATCAAATATGTCTTTTTAACCGAAATGTTTACTGGTAAAATCGAAATTGATAAATTTAACAAAACTTTAGATTGTAATTTAGAAAAAGATCTTTTCATCGAGCTTTTGGGCCTTAAACTAAGTAAAGCTATAAAAAAAGAAAACAATACTTTATATACAAGTGAATTTGGACGTTATTTGTTTATGGTCTTGATGAAAGATTTTTACACCGGTATGGATTTGGTGCGTGCTGTATTTAGAGATGATAAACGCTTACAAGATAAAGAACGCATTAATATCATGCAAGAAAATGTTGATCCACTTGATTTTAAAAGTATGGAGTTTAAAGGATAAAAAGCCTTAAAAAAGGCTTTTTATTAAAACGGTCTTACCACCATCATAATAGCGATGATTATAAATAATATCGTTGGAATTTCATTATAAGCTCTAAAGAATTTTCCACTTTTTTGGCAAGTATCATTTTGAAGTTGTCTATAATAATAATAATTTTGCAAATGATAAATGATTAAAAGTAAAGCACAGGTTAATTTAGCATGCATATATCCACCTACCATTAACACATCTTTATTGGCCATCATCATTAAACTTCCAGTGATTGCAGTAGCTATCATAGCAGGAGTTTGGATATAAAAATACAATTTTCTTTCTTGAATTTTCACCACTTCCACAAAGCCTTTATTGTCTTTATGCTCTGTGTGATAGACAAAAAGTCTTGGTAAATAAAACATTCCAGCCATCCATGAAACAAAAGCCAAATAATGCACCATTTTAATCCATAAATACCATTCATTCAAAAAATCTAACATTTTTCTCCTTTTTTATTAAAAATTTCTTTTATTAAAATCAAAGCTACGCTAATGTTAATCATCACATCAGCAAAATTAAACACAGCAAATTCAAACCACTTATGCCAAAATACAAAATCCACCACGCCTATATGCACAAAGCGATCAAGTAAATTAGAGCACCCAGCAGATAGCATAATGGCAAAAGCGATCAAATGTGTTTTAAAAAACTCTTTTTGATAAAGCAAATACCCAAACAAAGCCAAAATAAAAACAAGCTGTATGTATTTTAAATACTCTCCCAAAAATGCAAACATTGAAAAGGCCACACCGGTATTATAGGTTAAAACTAAATCAAAAAATTCACCCTTATACTCAAGCCCTTGTAAAAACAAATACTTGCTTGCTTGATCTAATATAAAAATCAAAGCAAAAACAAGCCAAAATTTTAAAGGCAGGATTTTAAGCATTCAACGCTTTCATAAAAAAGCTTTCAACAGCTTTCATTTCTTTTTCTAAAAGCTTAATGTCTTTTGCTTCAAGCAATAAGCGTATTAAATTTTCTGTACCTGAATACCTAAACAAACTAGCAATTCCTTTTTTTTCTAAATCTTTTTTCAACTCTTCTAAGCCTGCAAGCTTGCTTAAGTCTTTTTTCTCTGAAATTTTAAGATTATGTAAAAGTTGTGGATAAGGCTTAACTTGATTTAAAATTTCACTTGCGCTTTTTGCTTCACTAAGCATTAAAGCACTAAATTGTAAAGCAGCTACCAAACCATCTCCGGTTTTTGCATAGTCACTAAAGATAATATGCCCACTCTGCTCTCCGCCAAAATTTCCACCACATTCTTTGAGTTTTTCAAGCACGTATTTATCACCTACATTGCAAGTTTCATGTGTGATTTTATGTTTAGTTAAAAACTCTTTTAAAGCACCATTACTCATTATAGTGCTAACCACGCTTGATTTTAGCTTGCCTTG
Organism: Campylobacter sp. RKI_CA19_01116; assembly: GCF_025771405.1. NCBI lineage: Bacteria > Pseudomonadati > Campylobacterota > Epsilonproteobacteria > Campylobacterales > Campylobacteraceae > Campylobacter > Campylobacter sp. RKI_CA19_01116. The sequence continues at coordinate 113,760 of NZ_JAKMQF010000005.1, read as the reverse complement.
TTTTTTCAAAAATAAAGCTAAAACACCTAAAAGACTATCTCCATGAGCTACTTCGCCTTTTTCATCCACAACAACCAAACGATCTGCATCCCCATCAAAAGCAAAGCCCACATCTGCTCTAAATTTCTTTACTTCCAAAGCTAAATTTAAAGGATGCAATGCTCCACAATTTTCATTGATATTTAAACCATTTGGCTTATCATTGATCACAATCACATCTGCACCAAGTTCTTTAAAAACCGTAGGTGCTACCTTATAAGAAGCTCCATGAGCCACATCTAAAACAACGCGTAAAGACTTTAAAGTCAGCTCTTTAGGAAAAGAATTTTTTATAGAAACAATATATCTTCCTATCACATCATCAATTCTTTTTGCTTGACCAATTTGTGATTTTGTTGTTCTTGCTTCTTCTATGAGTTTATCATTAAAATAAATTTCTTCTATTTTTGCTTCTGCTTGCTCATCAAGTTTATTTCCATGTGCATCAAAAAATTTAATGCCATTATCATAGTAAGGATTATGCGAAGCTGATATCATAATACCTGCATCACAACGCATATCTTCAGTTAAAAACGCAATAGCAGGTGTTGGCATAGGACCTATTTCTATAACATTATAACCTATAGAAGTAAGTCCTGAAACGATAGCATTTTCTATCATATAACCGCTTCTTCTTGTGTCTTTTCCTACCAAGATATTATTTGTAAGGGCTTTATCTTTAAAATAAATTCCAGCAGCCATAGCCAAACGCATAGCTAAAAACGAATCCAAAAATTCCCCTGCTTTACCGCGTACTCCATCTGTTCCAAAAAGTTTCATTTTTTTACCTTTGATTTTAAATAGTGCAATTATAAGAAAAAAAGTTAAGTAATGTATAAATGTGAGAATTTTATAAGCATTAGTTAGTAATAAAAATATATAATTTTTAAAATTTCACTTAAGGAAAATGAATGAAAAAAATCATCGCAGGGGTTGTAGTAGTTGTTTTATTAGTTATAGGGTTTTTTGCCTCAGCTTCTTACATTAACACTATCAATGGAAAAATATTTGCTCAAATGAGTCAAGATACACCATATTACAGCGTTGAAGATGCTAACTATACCAAAGGACTTTTAAATTCCAAAGGAAGTTTTATAGCAACACTTAATGACTTACCTTATAGTTTTAAAGTGAATGTAGATTTTTCTAATAATTTTTTTGCAAGTAATAATGCCATCGTTTCTATTTTAAATGAAAATGAAGACTTAAAAGGCATTTTCCCAAATGAAGAAATCTTTAAAATATTAGTTAGTGCAAAAGGTGGAGACATTAACATCAATGCAAAAATAAATGATATTAATTTTACCCGCAATGATACAAATTTAGTTTTAAATAATACATCTTTTAAGATTACAGGTTCTGAGGAATTTGTAAAAAATATGGAACTTAATCTAGGTTATGTTTTATTAGAACAACTATCTCATGAAGAAAAATTAGAAGCAAAAAATATCAAAATTTCTGAATTTCCTATACAAAAATTAAGTTTTAATGATATCTTTAGCCCTAGTAGAAATAGTGAGCAAAATATAAGCATTGATAGTGCTAATTTTATAAGTTCTATTGCTTTTGACTTTGATAAATTAAAAATTTTTGCAAAAACAGCTCAAAATGCTCAAAACGATTATGATAGTGTTTTAAAACTAGATTTAGCTAAATTTAACCTTGTAAATGAAAACTTTATGCTAAATAACATTAACTTAGATATGAATTTTAACAATCTTTCTAAAAAAGCTTATGATAGCTTAGTGCAAAATTCAAACACTGATATTTTTTCTATGATGCTTTTAGCAAGTCAGTTTTTAAAAGCAAACCCTCAAATCATCTTAAATAATCTAAGCTTTGAAAAAGAAGGTAAAAAATTTGACGCAAATGGGCAAACTATTTTCACTGAAAATAATATAAAATCACAATTTCACGCAAACACTGAAATTCTTCCTAGTCAAATTTGGCCTGATTTTGCAAATTTTGATACTTATTTTGTAGATAATAATGGCTCTTATGTGCTTGATTTTATCTATGATGATTCTAATAAAAGTGATGTTACAACTATCATTAATGGAGAAAGACTTACCATAAATCCACAATGACAAATTTAAGCTTAACTTTTCGTCCTAAAACTTTAGATGAGGTTTTAGGACAAGAAAATTTAGTAGAAATTTTTAAAAAATTCATACAAGTTTCAAAACTCCCTCATAGTGTATTTTTTGGGCCAGCAGGTTGTGGGAAGACTTCTTTTGCAAGAGCGATAGCGTATGAGTATAAACTAGATTTTTATGAGTTTGATGGAGGGAATTTTAAACTTGAAGAGCTTAGAAAAATACTAAGTAATTATGAAAATTCTTTATATAAACCTTTGATATTTATCGATGAGGTGCATAGGCTTTCAAAAACCCAACAAGAAATGCTTTTAATCCCTTTGGAAAATCAAAAATGCCTTTTCATAGGCGCAAGCACTGAAAACCCTTACTTTACTTTAACTTCAGGCATAAGAAGCAGAAGTATGCTTTTTGAATTTAAAGGTTTAGAGTATAAAGACTTAGAAAAACTTGCCACAAAGGTACAAGAAAAACTCCAATGTAAAATCGATGATGATGCCAAAGACTTTTTAATCACTTCTAGTGCAAATGATGCAAGAAGCTTTTTAAATTTATGCGAGTTTGCTTTGGCTTTAGATAGCACTCATATCACGCTTGAAACTTTGAAAAAATTAAGAGCAAATGTTTTAAGTGATGGCACTTCAAGTAAAGATACACACTATAGACTAGCTAGTTCTATGATAAAAAGCTTAAGAGGAAGTGATGTAGATGCGAGTTTGTATTATCTTGCGAGGTTGATTGATGGGGGTGAAAGTGCGGATTTCATCGCTAGAAGATTAGTAATATTTGCAAGTGAAGATATCTCAAATGCAAACCCACAAGCACTTAATCTAGCCACAAGCACACTCATAGCAGTAAAAAACATAGGCTATCCTGAAGCTAGGATCATCTTAGCTCAATGTGTGGTATTTTTAGCAAGTTCGCCCAAGTCAAACTCAAGCTATCTTGCTATAAATGAAGCGCTAAATTATGTGCAAAACAATCCTGCGTTAAAAATACTTCCTTATCTTGATAATAACAACCCTCAAAGAAAAAACTACCTTTATCCACATGATTTTGGTGGCTGGGTTAAGCAAAGATACCTAGAAAAAGATTTGAAATTTTATCATAGTAAAGGCATAGGTTTTGAAGCGCAGCTAGACTTATGGCTAAATGATATGAAAAAAGTTAAAAAGTGATTTTAAGCACAATGTAAAAATATTTTTATATAATTTTCATTTTTTGGTTCCGTAGCTCAGTTGGTAGAGCACCACCTTGACATGGTGGTGGTCGTTGGTTCAAGTCCAATCGGAGCCACCATTTTTTATTTCTTGCGATTAATTCACTACATATATTTTAGCAAATTCGTAAATTCTTGAATTTCTTTTTCTTGATCTAAGATGATTTTTTTCGCAATATCAGTGATAGTTTTATCTTTAGAGTAAAATAAAATTTGTTTTGAAGCATCTACTGCACCTTGATGATGTGCTATCATCGCTTCTAAAAAGTCTTTATTGATGTTTTTGCTTTCTTTAACCGAGCTCATTAAAATCATCATTTTTTGCATTAACTCTTTTTCTTCTTGAACGAATTTTTTATAAGTTTCTTCATCAATTTGAGTTTTTGTATAAAGATTTTTATCTAGAATTTCTTGAAATTCTTGGATTTCTTTTTCTTGAGCTTTGATGATATTTTGAGCGATTTTTTTCATCTCTTCACTTTTTGTATGTTCTAACAAAATCTTAGATGAGTCAATAGCACCTTGATGATGTGGGATCATATTAGCTAAAAAATCTCTTTCTATGTCATTGCTTTGTACTAAAGGATTTTTCATCATAGGTTCATGCATACTCATCATGATTTGTGATGAAATACTTCCAGAAGCTCCATGATGAGCATGATGAGAATTTGCAGCAAATAAAGCACTTGCTAAAACTAAACTTGAAACTATAGTTTTTATTTTCATTTTTTTCCTTAAATTTTTAATTTAAAATCAAAAATATATAAAAATATCACAAACTAAAATTAACAAAAAAATTCAATTTTTTTTTGTTATAATTTATTTAAAAATACACAAGGATGGAAAATGCTTAGAGAACTACTTGAGATAAAAAAAGAAATGGAACCTATAATTCATGATTGTTCAGTAAAAATTCAAGTAGCCGCAAGAGAAGTAATCGTAAGAAAAAGAGAATATGAAATTTATGGGCCTATGATAGATAGAGTATATCTTGATAATGCCATTTATATTAAAATTTTTGGTAGTGGGCGTGATACAAAAAGCACTAAAGTAGATATTAAAAACGGCTTATATATGGTGTATGTAGCTCCTGATAAACCAACTAATCAAGAAATCATGAATAAACTAAAAATCGCATTTGAAAGTATAGATAATAAATTCATTTCAAGAATTTTAGAACTCAATAGAAGAATGAAAGAAGTGATTAATAAAACCCAAGCAACCCTAGCAAAAGCATCAAATATGAATGTTTTAATAGAAACTAATCTAGGCGAAGCAAGTGCTGCACATAAGTTTGTAATAACCATCAAATACCTAAAAGATAATCAAAAATTAGAATTAAAAAATTCAAAATCTGCAGGTAGCTTTAGAGATACCAAAAATCACATCAATCTAGTAGTAGAAAAAAGTACTGATTCAGCTGTATGTGAAAAACTTTTACATGATGTTGAAATTTATTTTATAGGAAATGGAAAATAAAATTACTTTTTCACTCTCAAATTTGCTAAATGCGTCAAAGCCACTGCGATAGCATCTGTGATATCGAGTGGCTTAATATCTTTTGAAATTCCAAGCAATCTTTTCACCATAAAAGCTACTTGTTCTTTAGTAGCTTTTGCTTTACCTGTTACGGTTTTTTTTACTTGCAAAGGTGTGTATTCTGCAAATTCTCCATGGGTTTGTAAGATTTTTAAACTCAAAGCTCCACGAAATTGTGCTAGTTTTAAAACCGTTTTTGGATTATAAGCAAAAAATATATCTTCTATAGCTACCTCATCAAATTGATACTTTTTAAAGATTAAATCAAGTCCTTCGCATAACTCTGTGATTTGATACTGTAAATCATTGGGTTTGATTTTGATAAGCCCTGCTTCTATGAGTTGATTTTTATTATTAATCCTTTCTACAATAGCGTATCCACAATACCTAGAACCAGGATCTATCCCTAAAACTTTCAAACTTTTCACCTTTTTATTCACATAGATGTGAAATTTAAATTTTTATGTGAATAATTTTAACCATTTTTTATAAAAAATAAGCTAGAATTTTAAGTTTTACATCATAATTTATAAGAAAAATAATGAATATAAAAGATTTTTTACTTGAGTTTAAAACTGAAATTAGCAATAACGAATATAATACTTACATTTCTCACTTACAATTTAGTGAAAAATTAAGTAAAAATAATATCTTAGTATTTATAGCACCAAATCATTTTTTGGCTAAATTTATACAAACAAAATACGCACAAAAACTAGCTTATTTTTATGAAGTAAAAACAGGAATTAATCCTCAAGTTAAAATCATCACAAATGATCAAAAGATAGAAAAAAAACATTTTTCTACAGATATTTCACAGATTAAATTTCAAAGCACTATTTTAAATCCTTCTTTTACTTTTGAAAGTTTTGTTGTAGGAGATTCTAATCAATTTGCCTATGCAACTTGCAAAGCCATTACCGATAAAAGCAAACTTGGAAAATTATACAATCCTATCTTTATCTATGGCCCCACAGGACTTGGAAAAACTCACTTGCTCCAAGCTGTAGGAAATGTATGTTTAGATAATGGATATAAAGTTATTTATGCTACAAGTGATAATTTTATCAATGATTTTACCATGCATTTAAATAACAAAACTATGAATAAATTCCATGAAAAATACAAAAATTGCGATGTTTTACTCATCGATGATGTGCAGTTTTTAGGTAAAACAGATAAAATTCAAGAGGAATTTTTCTTTACTTTTAATGAAATCAAAGAAAAATTTGGACAAATCATCATGACAAGTGATAATCCTCCAAATATGCTAAAAGGTATAACAGAACGCCTAAAAAGTCGCTTTGCAAACGGGATCATCGCAGATATCACTCCACCTCAACTTGATACAAAAATCGCAATTATCAAAAAAAAATGTGAATTTAATGCTATTTATCTCAAACCTGAAGTTATAAGCTACATCGCTACTTCAATGGGAGATAATATCCGAGAAATAGAAGGCATGATTACAAATTTAAATGCTCAAGCAAGGCTTTTTAACCAAGAAATCACTTTAGAAATTGTTAAAAGCTTTATGAAAGATCACATTAAAGAAACAAAAGAAAATATTAGTGTTGAAGACATACTTGCTGATGTTTCAAAAAGCTATAATCTTAAACCTAATGATATAAAATCAAACAAAAAAACACAAAATATCGTTATGGCAAGAAGGGTTGTGATATTTTTAGCAAGAGAACTTACGACTATGTCTATGCCTCAACTTGCTAGATTTTTTAATATGAAAGATCACACCGCCATTTCACATAATATTAAAAAAATCCAAGAACTAATGAGTGAAAATGAAAACTTAAAAGCCATAGTAGAAGAATTAAGAAATAAAATTTTGACAAAAATAAAAAGCACCCTGTGAATAAAAGTGAAAAACAAAAAATTTTATTCTATAAGTAAAATTTCTATAAAAAAAGACTTTTAAAAAGCATTTCACATTTTCACATTGCCTATTATTATGATAAAATAAATTTAAAAAATAAAGGAAGTAAAAATGAAAATTAGCATTAACAAAAACACTTTAGAATCTGCCATAGTTTTAACTAATTCTTATGTAGATAAAAAAGACTCAAGCAATATCGCTTCTCACTTACTTTTTGAAGTAGTTGAAGATAAATTAATCATAAGAGCAAGTGATTATGAAATAGGTATTAATTATAAAATCAAAAAAATCAAAGTTGAAAGTGCAGGTTTTGCAACTGCTAATGCTAAAAGTATTTTAGATATTATTAAAAGTTTAAATAATGAAGATGTAGTCTTAGAAACTATAGAAAATTTCCTTTTTATTAGACAAAAAGGAACTAAATATAAACTTCCTATGTTTAATTATGAAGATTTCCCAAATTTCCCAAGTACTGAAGGAAAAGATAAATTTGATATTGATTCAAGTGATTTAAGTAGATCTTTGAAAAAAATCCTACCTGCGGTTGATACAAATAATCCAAAGTATTCTTTAAATGGTGCTTTACTTGATATAAAAACTACTCACATTAGTTTCGTAGGAACAGATACAAAACGCTTAGCAGTTTTCACACTTAATAAAACAAATGAAAAAGAATTTAACCTTTGCATTCCTAAAAAAGCTATTTTAGAAATGCAAAAAATCTTTTTTGAAAAAATTGAAATTTATTATGATGAAAATATATTAATTGCAAAAAATGATAATTTTGAGTTTTTTACAAAACTTATCAATGATAAATTCCCTGATTATGAAAGAGTAATTCCAAAAAATATCACAAAAGAATTTATTTTTAAAACTGAAGAATTTATGGATGCATTGAAAAAAATCAATGTAATTACTGAAAAAATGAAATTAAATTTCCATAAAGATAAACTTGTATTTGAAGGTATCAGTTTAGATAATATGGAAGCAAAAACTGAACTTGAAATGGAACTTAATATAGATGAAGAATTTAATCTTTGCATTAAAAATAAATTCATCACTGACTTTTTAAATTCTATTGAAAGTGAAACATTCAAACTTAGCATAAATGAACCTCATATGGCATTCTTAGTTTCAAGTGAAGAATTAAAAACTGTAATTATGCCAGTTATTTTATAAGGAAAATAAATGCAAGAAAATCAAAATTACGGCGCAGGAAATATTAAAGTTTTAAAAGGCTTAGAAGCTGTTAGAAAACGCCCTGGTATGTATATAGGTGATACCAATATAGGCGGTCTTCATCATATGATTTATGAAGTAGTAGATAATTCTATCGATGAAGCTATGGCAGGTTTTTGTGATACGATTAATGTAGAAATTACCACAGAAGGTTCTTGTATAGTAAGTGATAATGGTAGAGGGATCCCTGTGGGAATTCACCCTACTGAAAATATCCCTACTTTAACTGTAGTTTTAACCGTACTTCATGCAGGTGGAAAATTTGATAAAGATACTTATAAAGTTTCAGGTGGTTTACACGGGGTTGGTGTGAGCGTTGTAAATGCTTTATCAAAAAAATTAGTTGCTACAGTACATAGAGATGGAGAAATTTACAGACAAGAATTTTCAGAAGGTAAAGTTACAAGTAATTTTGAAACCATAGGTAAAAGTAAAAAAACAGGAACAATCATAGAATTTTGGCCAGATGATCAAATTTTTGAAGTGACTGATTTTGATTATGAAATTTTAGCTAAAAGATTTCGTGAACTTGCATATTTAAATCCAAAAATTACTATAAATTTTAAAGATAATCGTATAGGAAAAGCAGAAAGCTTTCATTTTGAAGGTGGTATAAGTCAGTTTGTTACAGATTTAAATAAAAAACAAGCTTTAACTAAGGCTATATTTTTCAATGTAGATGAAGAAGATGTAAATGTTGAAGTAGCATTGCTTTATAATGATAGTTACAGTGAAAATTTACTTTCTTTTGTAAATAATATCAAAACTCCAGATGGTGGAACGCACGAAGCAGGTTTTAGAATGGGCTTAACTCGTGTTATAAGTAATTACATTGAAGCAAATGCTAGTGCTAGAGAGAAAGACTCTAAAATCACAGGTGATGATGTAAGAGAAGGTTTGATAGCGGTTGTAAGTGTTAAAGTACCTGAACCGCAATTTGAAGGACAAACTAAAGGAAAATTAGGTTCAAGCTATGTTAGACCTATAGTTTCTAAGGCTTCTTTTGAGTATTTGACAAAATACTTTGAAGAAAATCCTATCGAAGCAAAAGCTATCATGAATAAAGCTTTAATGGCAGCTCGTGGTAGAGAAGCAGCTAAAAAAGCTAGAGAGCTAACAAGAAAAAAAGAAAGTTCAAGTGTAGGGACTTTGCCAGGAAAATTAGCTGATTGTCAAAGTAAAGATCCAAGTGAAAGCGAAATTTATTTAGTTGAGGGTGATAGTGCAGGAGGTTCTGCAAAACAAGGTAGAGAAAGAACTTTCCAAGCGATTTTACCTTTAAGAGGTAAAATACTCAATGTTGAAAAAGCAAGACTTGATAAAATTTTAAAAAGTGAACAAATTCAAAATATGATCACAGCTTTTGGTTGTGGGATCGGCGATGAGTTTGATATAGAAAAATTAAGATATCATAAAATCATTATCATGACTGATGCTGATGTGGATGGTTCTCACATACAAACTTTGCTTTTGACATTTTTCTTCCGCTTTATGAATGATCTTGTAACAAATGGACATATTTATTTAGCTCAACCACCTTTATACCGCTATAAAAAAGGCCAGAAAAAAGAAATTTATCTAAAAGATGAAAAAGCTTTAAATGATTATTTGATTGAAACAGGTATAGAGAGTTCTACTTATGAGGGTATAGGATTAAATGATTTAAAAGATTTTCTAAAAATCGTTGCAGCTTATAGAAGTGTTTTAAAAGAATTAGAAAAAAGATTTAATGTGATTTCAGTGATTAGATATTTGATAGAAAATCCTGATTTGATAAAAGCTTCTAATGAAGAATTATTTAAAGTCATAAAAGAATTTTTGGAAAAACAAAATCATAATATCTTAAATTCATATATCAATGAAAATGAAATTCGTGTTTATGTGCAAACTGAAAATGGTTTAGAAGAGCTTATCATCAATGATGATTTATTTGCTAATCCTTTATATGAAGAGGCAAATTATATTTATCAAAAAATCAAAGATAGAGATTTAAAATTTGATAAAGATATTTTAGAAATTTTAGATGAAGTTGAAAAAAATGCTAAAAAAGGTGCTTATATACAACGCTATAAAGGTCTTGGTGAGATGAATCCTGAACAACTTTGGGAAACAACTATGGATCCAAGTAATCGTCGTTTGTTAAAGATCACCATAGAAGATGCTCAAAGAGCAAATGATACTTTCAACCTTTTCATGGGTGATGATGTAGAACCACGCCGTGAGTACATACAAGCTCATGCTAAAGATGTTAAGCATTTAGATGTTTAATTTTTAAAATGAAAACTTTTTTACAAAATATCCCAAAAGTAGAATTACACTTACACATTGAAGGCTCATTAGAGCCTAAAATGATGTTTGAATTAGCTAAAAGAAATAATATTGTTTTAAAATATAAAAGCGAAGATGAGATAAAAAAAGCTTATGATTTTTCAAATTTACAAGATTTTTTAGATATATATTATCAAGGTGCAAATGTCTTACAAACCAAGCAAGATTTTTATGATTTAACCTTTGCTTATATGAAAAAGTGTAAAGAACAAAATGTAGTTCATACTGAAATTTTCTTTGATCCTCAAACTCATACTACTAGAAATATAGCTTTAAAAGATGTTATAGAAGGAATTTGGCAAGCTTTACAAAAAGCAAAAGAAGAATTTGGAATTTCAAGTTTTTTAATCGCTTGTATTTTAAGGCATTTAAGTGAGGATGAGGGTTTAAAAACTTTAGATGAGCTTTGTTTATATAAAGATAAGATCAAAGCCATAGGACTTGATAGTTCTGAAATCAATAATCCTCCTTTTAAATTTAAAAATTTATTTCAAAAAGCCAAAGAAGAAGGCTTTTTATTAGTTATGCATGCGGGTGAAGAAGGAAGTAGTGAGTATATCAAACAAGCTTTAGATCTTGGTGTAAGTAGAATAGATCATGGTGTAAGATGTGAAGAAGATTTAGAGCTTGTAAAACAATTAGCAAAAAGTCAAATTCCACTAACAATGTGTCCTTTATCAAATATAAAATTAAAAGTTTTTCAAAATATGCAAGAACATAATATTTTAAAACTTTTAAGACAAAATCTTTGTGTTTGTGTAAATTCAGATGATCCTGCGTATTTTGGTGGATATATCTTAGAAAATTTTATAGCCTTAGATGAAACTTTTAAGCTTAGTAAAGATGAGGTTAAAAAACTTTGTATTAATGCTATTAATGCTTCTTTTTTACAAAAAACAGAGAAAGAAAAAATTAAAAATTTAATAAAAGAACAAAATTAATTTATAAGGATAAAAAATGAGATATGGCGAAAAAGAAATTAAAGAATTTAGTGTAGAAAATATGGAAGTTTGGCCAAATGATGCTAAAAATGATTATGTAATTAAAATCACTTTGCCTGAATTTATGTGTTGTTGTCCACGTAGTGGATATCCTGATTTTGCTACGATTTACTTAGAATATATTCCAAATAAATTAGTAGTAGAACTTAAAGCAATCAAACTTTATATTAATACCTTTATGTATAGAAATGTTTCACATGAAGCAAGTATTAATGAAATTTACAATACTTTAAAAGAAAAACTTGATCCAAAATGGATAAAAGTAGTAGGTGATTTTAACCCTCGTGGTAATGTGCATACTGTGATTGAATGCAGATCTGATTTAGTAGTACCACAAAATTAAATTTTTATTAAAATTAAAAAGATATATTTAATCTTGTTTTAAGGAGCAAAATATGAGATTAAAATTATTTAGTCTAGTTGCAAGTGTTGCTTTGGTTTCAAATTTAGCTTTAGCAGATGAAAATTCAGGTTTACTTTTAGGTATTGATGCAGGATGGTTTCATACTAAGGTAAAATCTGATCTTGAACATACTAAAAATAACAAAAAATTTAATGGTGATTTAGAAGGTGATATTCCTGTTTTTGGTTTAAGAGTTGGTTATCGTTTTAGTGAAAATCATAGATTTTATGGTGCTTATAATTATTCAAGTGAATTTAGTGATGTAATCAATACTACAAGATTAAAAATTGATGGAGAATTTACCACACATAAGTTTTTACTTGGTTATGATTTTACTCCAAAAATTTTTGAAAAAACAAGAGCAGTTTTAGGTGTATATGGTGGTTATGCAAGAACAGATATGACTTTAAAAACAAGCTTTTTATCTTTATCTCAAGATTTTGATGGTTATACGTATGGAGCAAAAATCGGTGCTTTATATGAGTTAAATCAAGCAAACGAAATTGAGTTTGGTTTTAAAGCTGAACAAAGTCATTATAATACAAGAAATTTTAGTACTGCTAATTCATCAAACTTTTACGATCCTAAACAAACAAATTATGGTTTATATCTAGGATATACTTATAAATTTTAAGGAGAATATATGCCAAAAGATGCAAATGGAACTGAGCTTAATGCAGGTGATAGTGTAAGTGTTGTGAAAGATTTGAAAGTAAAAGGTGCAAGCACTACTTTAAAGCGTGGCACGACTATAAAAAATATTAAACTTACAAACAAAGACACCGAAATTGAAGCTAAAGTAGATAAATTTGGTGTGATTGTTTTAAAAACTGAATTTCTTAAAAAAATATAGTAAAAATTCCCAATCAATCTTGGGAATTTTCTTCTTGATAAACACAATGTTTAAAAATAAATTGATGTTCCTCAGGCAAATTTTCAAATAAAGCATTTGCGAGTTGTCTTATCTCCCAAAGGGCTGATTTTGAGCTTCTTAGAGTGATAAAATTTTGCAAACTTCTTGCATTAATCGTTAAAGTTAATTCTGTTTTATAGCTTTCTGGTAAGCAGTATTTTGCTATATCTAAGCTAATGCTATTTTGCAAAATCAAACGCAAATTTTCTAAAGCTTTAATACTTGCATTATCCACTACTTCATTTCCAGTTAATACCAAGTATCTTTTAGCATTTTCAAAGTCATTTTCTTTAAATTCACTTTCATTTCTTAGTTCTTTTAAAGTATATCTTGTGCTTTTTACACTAGGACTAGTGTGGCGGTGTCTTGCAACTTCTTGTAAGCATGCTCTTGAAATACCTTGTATATAAAAAGTATAGTTTAAATGCTCTAAGGTTGAAGCATGTTTGAATTTATTTCCCACACGATCTATTAATTCTTTATCTTTTTCGCCACCACAATCGCCTTTGTCAAAACTTTGCCAACATGTTCTTGTCGCATGAGAGCATACAGAAAGTGGAGTATGGTTTAATAATGTGATTTTCATCGAAAAATTCCTTCAAAAATAATTGAATTTTACACAAATGTTTATAAAAATAAAATTTTTTATTCGTTATAATTTCAAAAAAAGAAATTAAGGTTATTTTATGAAATTAAAACAAACTAAGTATATTTTTGTAACCGGTGGTGTTTTAAGCTCATTAGGAAAAGGTATAGCAGCAGCTTCTATAGCTACGATTTTGAAAAATTCAGGTTTAAAAGTAAGTATTTTAAAAGCAGATCCTTATATCAACGTAGATCCTGGTACGATGAGTCCTTTAGAGCATGGAGAGGTGTTTGTTACAGATGATGGAGCTGAGACAGATTTAGATTTAGGACATTATGAGAGATTTTTAAATGAGAGCTTATCTCAGGATAATAACTTCACAACAGGTAGAGTTTATCAAAGTGTTATAGAAAAAGAAAGAAGAGGAGATTACTTAGGAAAAACTATACAAGTAATCCCTCATATAGTTGATGAGATAAAAGATCGCATTAAAAAAGCTGGAGTTGATAAAGATATTTTAATCGTTGAAATAGGTGGTACAGTAGGAGATATAGAAGGTTTACCATTTTTAGAAGCCATTAGAGCTTTAAAGCTTGAAGTAGGTAAATATAATGCTATTAATATTCACTTAACTTTAGTGCCATTTATCAAAGCAGCAGGAGAACTTAAAACAAAACCAACTCAACATAGTGTGGGAGAATTACGCCGTATAGGTATAAGCCCTGATATGATCATTTGTAGAAGTGAAAAATCTTTAGATAGAGAGTTAAAAGACAAAATTGCAATTTCATGTGGAGTTGAAAAAAACTGCGTTATAGAAAGTGTGGATGCAGCTAGTATTTATCAAATTCCACTAAATTTCTTAAAACAAGATATTTTAAACTCTATTGCAAGTTTATTAGATCTTCAAAATTTAAAGCCAAATATGAATGAATGGGATTCTTTAGTAAAAAGAGTCATCGCTCCAAGTAATGAACTTAGCATTGCTTTTGTAGGAAAATATGTAGATTTAAAAGAAAGCTATAAAAGTTTAACAGAAGCCATTATCCATGCAGGTGCAGCACTTGATGCGAGAGTAAATTTAAAATGGATCGATAGTGAAAAATTAGAAAATGCAAATATCGAAGAAAGTTTTAAAGATGTAAGTGGGATTTTAGTAGCAGGTGGTTTTGGTTACCGCGGGGTAGAAGGAAAAATCAAAGCCATACAATATGCAAGAGAAAATAAAATTCCATTTTTAGGAATTTGTTTGGGTATGCAACTTTCTTTAGTGGAATTTGCACGTAATGTTTTAAAACTTGAAGATGCAAATTCTCATGAGTTTAATCCAAATTGTAAAAATCCTATCATCTTTTTGATTGATGAATTTATTGACGCAAGTGGGGAAAAGCAAATTAGAACAAGTAAAACTCCACTTGGTGGAACTATGCGTCTTGGGGCTTATGAGTGTCATATCAAGCCAAATACACTTTTAAGTAAGGTTTATGATAATCAAAAAAGCGTAAAAGAACGCCACCGCCACCGTTATGAAGCCAATCCAAAATACAAAGAAATGTTTGAGAAAAATGGGCTTATTATAAGTGGGGAAAATGAAGGTTTAGTTGAGGCTGTGGAACTTAAAGATCATCCATTTTTCTTAGCAGTGCAGTTTCACCCTGAATTTACTTCACGCTTAGTTAGGGTTAATCCGGCTATTTTTTCTTTTATCAAGGCATCTTTAACAAATCATGCTAAATAAAGCCAAAATAAAAGAAATTTTACACCAGCGTTTTATCAATGATACACATGTAAAGCTTTGTGATTTACCTATGCCATCTTGTTTAAAAGATGTCTATAAGGGTGCTTTACGTATTAAAGAAGCGATTGAAAAAAATCAAAAGCTTGCTATTGTTGGAGATTATGATGTAGATGGGGTGATTTCTTGTGTGATTTTATCTGAATTTTTTGATGATATCGGATATGACTATGTGGTAAAAATTCCAAATCGTTTTAAAGATGGATATGGTCTAAATGAAGAAATCATCAATGAACTTAATGGGGTAGATTTAATCATCACTGTAGATAATGGTATAGCAGCTTTTGATGCAGCAGAGCTTTGTTTGCAAAAAGGAATTGATTTAATCATTACTGATCATCATATGCCTCCAGCTACTTTACCAAAAGCTTATGCGATCATTAATCCTAAACAACAAGATTGTGATTTTCCTGATATTGAAATTTGTGGGGCTCAAGTGGCTTGGTATTTAGTCGCTGCTATAAAAGAAGTATGTAAGATTAATTATAATATGTGTAAATTTATAGAGCTTTTATCTATCGCAATTATCGCAGATATGATGGAGCTTAGAGATTTAAATAGAGCCTTAGTCAGAAAAGGTATAGAGTGTATTAATGATTCAAAACGAGTGGCATTTAAAGCGATTAAGCAGTATTTTGGTAAGGATAAATTTGAACTTGACAATATCAGCTTTTTAATCGCACCTTTGATTAATAGTGCAGGTAGAATGGATGATGCGATTATTTCTTATAAATTTTTACATTCTAAAAATATTGATGAGGTTATGGGTTATTTAGAACAAATCATTACTTATAATAATAGCCGTAAAGATGAAGAACGTGAGCTTTTTAAGCAGTGTTTAGAACAAGTTGATGAAAATGATCCTGTGATTATTGTCAATGGCCAAAATTGGCATGAGGGTGTTTTGGGTATAGTTGCAAGTCGTTTAGCAAAGCATTTTAACAAGCCTGCCTTTGTTTTTTCAGAATGTGAGCAAAAGGCTAAAGCTAGCGTTAGAAGCGTGGGTAGGATAGATATTTTAAATGTTATAGAACAAGCTAAAGAATTTGTTTTAAGCTATGGCGGGCATAAAGGTGCAGCTGGAGTTTTAGTAGAGCTTGAAAAATTTGGTGTTTTTAAAAGTAGGCTTTATGAAATTTGTCAAAATATCCCTAAAGATGACTTTTATAATGCTGATGAGGTTTTAGGTAGTATTGATCCAAATGAAGTTGATTTTGAACTTTTAGAGATATTAGAATTTTTTGAGCCTTTTGGGCATAAAAATCCAAGGCCATATTTTAAATTTGACAAGCTTTTTGTAAAAAATAAAAGAAAGCTAGGTAAAGATGAAAATCATATGAAGCTTATTTTAACTCAAGGAAATAAAACTCTAGAAGCTTTATTTTTTAATTTTGACTATGAGCCAGAACTTGGAGAAAGCATTGATCTTATAGCTAGTGTTTCTAAAAATAATTTTAGAGGATTAATCACCCCACAACTTACTATAAAAGAAATTCTTAGATAATTCATTAACTTAGCTACATAGTTTTTATTTATAAATTTGCTATAGTATAAGTAATATAAAGGAGTAAAATGTTAAAAAAAATTTTATTATTAGTAGTATTTTTTAATTTTACTTTTGCTTTTGATACCAAAATTTTTATAGGCGATACTTATATACCTGAAGATTTTTATAAGTACGATAAAGACTTTAAAACTGCAGCTAGAAAGTACAATATACCGACGGCTTTACTCAAAGCCATAGCTTTAACAGAAAATGCAGCTTATAAGCATAATATCACTAGTAAAAATAAAAATCAAACAAGAGATTATGGCTTAATGCAAATTAATAGCATTCATTTAAAACGCTATGGGATTAGTGAGAGTGAGATTGTAAAAGCTAGTGTAAATATTGACATAGCCGCAAGATTACTTCATGAGATTATACAAAAACATGGCTTTAGTTGGAATGCCATTGGAAGGTATCATTCAGCAAATGATAAATATAAAAATATTTGGCTTGATAAAGTGATGAAAAATTTAGTTGCTATAGTTTTAAAAGATAGTAAAGATCTTTTTATAATGGAAAAATTCAGAGCTTTTAAACTTGCTTCTCTTTTGATAAATGTGGATAAAAAACAATATAGAATTTTATTAGCAAGTAATAATTAAAACAAGAAATTATAAATTTTCTTGTTTTAAAGCTTCTGCTTGGTAATAAGCGATTAATGGCTCGATGATCTCATCAAAAAGACCACCTTCTAAAATCGCATCAAGTCTATATAAAGTAAGATTTATTCTATGATCGCTAATTCTATTTTGAGGGAAATTATAAGTGCGTATGCGCTCACTTCTATCGCCACTTCCAACTTGTGATTTTCTTGCCTCGCTTTCTTTTGCTAAGCGTTCTTGTTCTTGCATTTCAAAAAGTCTTGCTTTTAAGACTTTCATAGCACTTTCTTTGTTTTTATGCTGGCTTTTACCATCTTGATTTACCACAACTATACCTGTTGGAATATGAGTAATTCTTACAGCACTATCTGTGGTATTAACGCTTTGTCCTCCATGGCCACTACTACGCATTACATCGATTTTTAAATCATTTGGATTGATTTGAATTTCAACATCATCAACTTCTGGCATAATAGCCACTGTAATAGCTGAAGTATGAACTCTACCTTGAGATTCTGTTTCAGGTACTCTTTGAACTCTGTGCGTTCCACCTTCGTATTTTAATCTTGAATAAGCTCCATTTCCTTTGATGAGAATGATAATTTCTTTAAATCCCCCTACACTACCCTCACTAGAACTTACGATTTCGTATTTGTAATCACGATTTTCAGCATAGCGTATGTAGGCTTTTACTAAGTCCCCAACAAATAAAGAAGCTTCATCTCCTCCTGTTCCAGCACGAATTTCTAAAAATATATTTTTATCATCGTTTGGATCTTTAGGCAATAAAAGAATTTTTAATTCTTCTTCAAGTTGTGGCTTTAAGACTTCGAGATTTTTAAGCTCTTCTTTTGCAAGCTCCCCTAGTTCCGCATCAGATAAAAGAATTTTATTTTCTTCGATTTCATCTAAAGTTTTAAGGTATTCTTTTGCTTTTTCTACTATGGGTTCTAAATTCTTTTGCTCTTTAGATAGAGCTGTCATTTTAGAAATATCATTAGAGATATTAACATCGCTAAGAAGAGTATTTAGCTCATCAAAGCGTGTTAAAAAAGGTTTGAGTTTATCAGCTAACATTAAAAATTATGCTAATTTATTTACCAATAATGCTAATCTACTCACACGGCGTGATGCAGTTTGTTTTTTCAAAAATCCACGGCTTACCATAGCGTGAATACTTTTATTAGCTACTTTTAGTGCATTTTGTGCAGCTTCTTTGTCATTGTTTGCTGCTGCTTCGCGAACCGCTTTTGTAATGTTTTTTAATCTTGTTCTATAAAATCTATTTCTTTCAGTTCTTTTGATAGTTTGTCTTGCTCTTTTTTCAGCAGATTTATGGTTTGCCATAATTTTCCTTTTTTATATAAATTAAATTGCTAATTATACAAGATTAAAATTAAAATTTAATTAATTTAAGTAATTTTAAAGTATCAATTAATCATATTCATGGCTTTTACTATGCAAGATTTTTGATCTTGACATTGATTTTCTAATTTTTCCGCAAGAGTTTCTTCATGTGTGACTGCAATAAAAACCATAATTGCACTAAAAAGAGTAGTTAGAATTTTCATTAATTTTTCCTTTTTTAAATATTTTGAAAAATTATAAAAATTCTTTGTGGAAATAATGTGAATTTAATATTTTATATTATTTGTCTTTAAAAAATCGCGTAGTTTTTCGTACTCACCATTTTCCAAATAACGATATTTTCCTGCTTTTAACATACCAAGATCTAATGCTCCAAAAGCTACTCTTTTAAGATCCATCACTTCTAAATCAAAATGCCCAAAAAAGCGTCTTAGTTCTCTATTTTTACCTTCATTAATGATTACTTTTAGCTTTGTATAGCCACCACTTGAGCCAAAAATTTCAAAGCCTAAAAATGGAGCAAAACTCATTGAGGTTATTTTAGTTTTAGCATGAGCTCCTTTTTTTTCATTTTGAATTTCTAAGCCATTTTGCATTGCTTCGATAACATTTTTATCTATATTACCTTTTACTTTTAGGTAATATTCTCTTTCTAAATCACTATGCATAAGCGCATCTGCTATCACAGGTGAATCAGTTAACAAAAGCAATCCCTCGCTTGCAAAGTCAAGCCTTCCCACACTAAGCCAAGTGCTAAATTGTTTTGGCAGGGTATGATAGATGGTTTTTCTACCTCTATCATCTTTTTTACTAACTATTTCACCTTTTTGTTTGTGATAAATAATGACTGAAAATTGTGTTTTTTTATGGAGTTTTTTACCATTGATAAAAACTTTATCTTCAGCATTTACACTATCACTTAGTAAGGCTGTTTTTTTATTGATTTTTACTAAGCCTTGCTTGATTAGCTCATCAGCCTCACGGCGAGAATATTTGCTATTGTGTGAGATGAATTTATTAATTCTCATAATTTTTCTTTACATTACAAAAATAGTTGGTACTATGGTTGGATATTTTTTGATTTTTCTAAAAATATGTTTTCTTAGTACTTGTCTAATTTGAGCTTCTAAAACTTTTGGATTATCTAAAATTTCATCTTTTACATTTGGGAAAAATTGACTTAAAACATCACTCATTTCTTTTGAGAATGCTCCATCTTGTTTATCAGCTACCAAGCCATAGCTAAATACTCTTGGTTTATTAATTAGTGTTTTGCTTGCTTTATCAAGCTGGGCGATGATGACAACTATACCGCTATCTGCTAGTTTTTGTCTATCAATTACCACATCATCTGCGATTTGTTTGTTGATTTGATTGTCTACAAAGACTTTTCCTGTTTTAACTGTTTTAACGCGTTTGATGTATTTTTGGCAAAGCTCTACTTGATCCCCATCACTCATTAAGTAAATATTTCTTTCAGGTATACCACATTTTAGAGCAGTTTCTTTGTGTTTATTGATATGATTATACTCTCCATGCACTGGTAAGAAAAATTTAGGTTTTACCAAAGTTAGCATGAGTTTTTGCTCTTCTATACTAGCATGTCCGCTTACATGGATTTCGCTAAATTCTTGATAAGCTACTTTAGCCCCTGCTTTTAAAAGAAAATCAAGCACAGCAGAAACATTTGCTTCATTGCCTGGTATTGCTTTAGCTGAAATGATAACTTGATCGCTAGGTTTGATTTTGATAAATTTATGCTCATCTGTAGCCATTCTATATAAAGCACTCATGGTCTCACCTTGACTTCCTGTGGTAACAATTAGCACTTCGTTGTCTTTGTATTTGCTTACTTCATCAGCGTCAATGAAAATTTTTCTATCAAGTTTGATATAGCCAAGTTCCATAGTGGTATAGAGATTTCTTTCCATAGAACGCCCTATAACACATACTTTTCTGCCGTATTTTAAACCATAGCTAATAGCTTGATATACGCGGTGGATATTAGAACTAAAGGTGCTCATGATCACCCTGCCTTTAGTTTTAGCAAAAATTTGATCAAAAGTAGGACCTACGGAGCTTTCACTTTTTGTATAACCTTCTTTATATGAGTTTGTACTATCACTTAAAAGACAAAGCACACCTTCTTCGCCATATTGAGCTAAACGACTTAAATCCGTTGGATAGCCATCAATTGGTGTTTGATCTATTTTAAAATCGCCAGTGTGTATGATGGTTCCTGCTTTAGTTTTAATAGCCAAAGCACAAGCATCGATGATAGAGTGGGTTATGTGAATCCATTCTAAGTTAAATTCACCTATTTCATAAATTTGTCTTTTTGTTATAGGTCTAAACCATTTACGCTCAGATTTTAAACCATGTTCTTCAAATTTATTTGAAATCATGCCTAGTGCCAAAGGTGTTGCGTAGATAGGAAATTGAAATTCTTTGAAAAAATACGGCACAGCACCGATGTGATCTTCATGAGCATGAGTGATGATGATAGCACGAATTTTATTTTTAATTTTTCTTACATAGTCAAAATCAGGTATGATAATATCTACTCCATGCATGGTTCCATCTGGAAAACTCATGCCTATATCAACGATAATCGCATCGTTGTTGGTTTCAAAAACAGTAATATTTCCACCGATTTCTCCAAGTCCACCCAAAGGTGTAATACGAATTTTATGTTCGCTTGAGTTGTTGTGTTTTAAAGGGTGGAGTCTTAGCTCGTGCATGATTTTATTAGCTTCTATACTTTTGGCAAGTTCTATTTGCCATTCTTCATTGCCACTTAATTTAGAAGGTAAATTTCTATTTTTTTTCTTTTTCTTTTTTTCTTCACTAGCTTCAGTTTGAGTATTTTCTATTTTTGTCCCGTTTTTAGTTTCACTATTTTGATCTTGATTTTGTGAATCTTTTTTTCTTTTGTTTCTGAATTTATTAAATCTTTTAGTTTTGTTTTGCTCTTGAGTTTTGTTTTCTTCGCTCATAGTCATCCTTTAAATAGTCATAAATTTTAAGGTATGAATCAACGCTAATTTCATGAGCTCTTGAGGTAGAAGAGATATCTAGTGCTTCAAATGCTTTTAAAATTTTTTCTTTTTTATTTTTAAAATTAGATAAGAGTTGTTTTCTAGGATTTTGAAAACAAGCTCTAAGAAATTCTTTAAAAGCTTCTATATTTTCGCATTTTTGCTGATAATGAGTAGTTTTTATTAACTTCATTACAGCTGAAGTAACTTTTGGTGGAGGATTAAAGCTTTGTGGTTGTATATCAAAAAGCATTTGTCTTTGGCATATCAATGCACAAAGCACCCCTAAAGCCGAAAAATTACTTTCTTTTTCATTTGCACAAAATTTCTGTGCCACTTCTTTTTGCACCATTACTATAAGCCCAAGACAATTTTGATCTTCTAGGGCTTTTAAAATCAAATTTGTAGCAATATAATATGGTAAATTTGCTACCAAAAAGTACTCTTTATCGCTTAAACTTCCTTGATCAAAAGCATCACTTGCATTTTGATGAATAAGCTCAAAATTTCCACCTTCAATCTCATTTTGAAATTTTTTATTTAAAATAGGAATCAAATCTTTATCAATCTCATAAGCTCTAATATGAGCTTGTGAGATTTTCAAAAGTTCTTGCGTTAAATCACCTAAGCCAGGCCCAATCTCAACTATATTTTTAGTATCTTTGGGTATGGCTTGGATGATTTTATCTACCACGCTTTTATCACATAAAAAATTTTGTCCAAAATGTTTTTTTGCTTTTATCATAAATTTATTTTATCTAAAAAATATTAATTATAGCATTATTTTAAGCGCTAATTAGATAAAATTTGAATTATTTTTTATAAAGGTTAATTTTTGAAAAATCTTATAGTATGTGCAGGAGGAAATGAGGATTTTAAATTTGCACAAAGTATAGGCATAGGTTTAGTTAATTCTGCTTTTTCTCTAGGTAAAATTTTAAGTCAAATAAAAGCAGATAGAGTGATTTTTATAGGTACATGTGGAATTTACCAAGAAGGAAAAATTTTAGATATTTATGAAAGTTCTAACGCAGCGAATTTAGAATACGCAGATTTATTTGATAGTTTTTATACGCCTATAGCAAATGAGATTAGATTAAATGTTTCACATGAAACTATGATTAATTCTTCAAATTATATTTGTAAAGATGAAAATATTGCCCAAGAATTTTTTAAAAAGGGTGTACATATAGAAAATATGGAAGCATACGCAGTGCTTTCTTGTGCAAAAATGCAAGGGATAGAAGGAATTTGTTATTTATGTGCGACAAATTTTTGTAATGAATTTGCACATGAGGATTTTTTAAAAAATCACCAAAAAGCAAAAGAATTATTAAAAGATTTTTTGTTAGATAAAAAACTTATATAGGAAAAAAATTGAGTGAATTAAAAAATATATTAGACTTTACTAAAGAAGAATTAGAAAATTTAGTCCAACCAAAATTTAGAGCAAAGCAAATTTTTGAATGGGTGTATAAAAAATATGCAGATGATTTTTTACAAATGTCATCTTTGCCAAAAGATTTTAGAGTGTACTTGCAAGAAAATTTTCATTTTTCACCTCTAAAATGTGTGAAAGATGAAAAAAGCAAAGATGGTAGTATAAAATATCTTTTTGAGCTTTTAGATGGTAAAAAAATAGAAGCTGTTTTGCTACCAATGAAAGAAGAACTTGTAGATGAAAATGGAAAAATCATCAAACATGCAAGATATACTATTTGTGTTTCCTCTCAAGTAGGGTGTAAAAGTGGGTGTAGTTTTTGTCTTACTGCTAAAGGCGGTTTGAAAAGAAATTTAAGCGCAGGAGAAATAGTAGGACAAATTTTGTGGATTAAAAAACATAACAACATACCTTATGAAAGAAGGGTTAATATAGTCTATATGGGAATGGGTGAGCCTTTGGATAATCTTAAAAATGTTTCTAAAGCAGTTAAAATTTTAGCCGATAATGATGCCTTAGCGATAAGCCCTAGAAGACAAACTATAAGTACAAGTGGTTTAGCAAAACAGATCAAAGAACTTGGCGAGATGAATTTGGGCGTGCTTTTGGCTATTTCGCTCCATGCTGTAAATGATGAGCTTAGAAGTGAATTAATGCCTATTAATAAAGCTTATAATATAGCAAGTATTATGGAAGCAGTGAGAAATTTTCCTATAGATCAGCGTAAAAGAGTAATGTTTGAATACCTTTTAATTGATGGGATAAATGACAAAATAGAACATGCAAAAGAACTAGTCAAGCTTTTAAATGGTATAAAAGCTAAAGTGAATTTAATACTTTTTAATCCACATGAAGGAAGTTTATATAAAAGACCAAGTGTTGAAAATGCGGTTAAATTTCAAGATTATTTAAGTGCCAAAGGTGTTACTTGTACGATAAGAGAAAGTAAGGGACTTGATATTTCAGCTGCATGCGGACAGCTTAAAGAAAGGCAGAATAAACAATGACTTTTTTAGATATAGCTCAGCTTATTTTTATAAGTATAGTGGTGATCATAGGACTTGGTGGGATTATTTATGTATTAAAAAATGAAAACAAGAATGATTAGTTTGGTTAGTTTTAGTCTTTTATATATTGTTCTATTTTAATTATAGTTTGATTTATTATCTCATCAAAGTTTTTTTCATTTAAATCATCTATAAAAACATAATTTTTATCGTAGGTAGACCATAATATACTGTCTTTTTTTGTATATAATCCTATAGTTGGAATTTTTAGATTGCTTGCTATATGTATAGTACCTGTTGAAGGGCTTATTAGACATTCTGTTTTCGAAATAATTTCTACTAAATTTAAAAGGTCATCATCGTTTTTAAATATAAAAATTTTATTTAAAAGTTCTTTATCAAATTTTTGAATTTGAACTATGAAATTATCATGAACTTTGTCATATGTTGGAACAACTATATTAATGTTTTTAGTATTTAAAATTTTTTTTATCATCTTTAAATAAAAAATTATACTATTCTTATTAAATTGACTTATTGCAAAAGGATTTATTGTTATAAATTTTTTTATTTTATATTCTTTTAAAAAATTATTTACTAAATCTTTGTTTGATTGTTTTGTTGTTAAAGTTACATTAAATTCTAAGCTTTTTATTTTTTTGTCAAATATTTCTGGATTAATCTTTCTAGCGTAATAGAGATTTATATTTTCTATATTTTCATTTTTAATTTTTTTTAATAAACTAATCCATACAACCTTGCATTTTAAGCAACAAAATATAGTTTTAAATTTAGATTTTATTATAATATTTTTTACATTTGTTTTTTTTAGTATTTTGATTATATGTTTTGTTGAAATGTAACTTATAAGATAGTCTAATTTATATTTGTTTATCATCTCTATAATGTTTTCTTCATTTATTATTTCTATTTTATCTACAAAATTAAATTCTAAAATATTTTTTAGATAAGGATTTGTAATAAATACTGTAATTTTGGCTTTATAAAGATGTTTTATAGCATAGAGCATTTTAAGAGATAATATATTATCTCCTATTTGAGTAGAACAAAAATATCCTACATTAAAATTTTTATTTTTCATGTTTTTCCTGCATTTTCAAAAATTCACCTTTTATATCTTTTTGAGATTGTATCAAAAATTTTTGATTTTTATATGTAAATTCTAAGCTAAAAGAGTGTAAAAGCAGTCTTTTAGCACCTGTGATTTGAGCTCTTTCGATATCACTCATTTTTCCATCAAGTATTTGCTCTATTTGTGTTTTTTCTAAACCATATAAAGGTTCACCTAAAATTTTATGTTTCACATGAAACAAATGTAGTCTTATTTGGTGTTGTCTTCCTGTTAGAGGTTTAGCTAAAATTAAACTGGCATCTAAATTTTCAAAATATTCCAAAGTGTAAAATTGCGTTAAAGCTTCTTTGCCATTTTCACAAATTTGCATCCTAGTTTTGACTACATCATAGTCTTTAGCTAAATTCATGCTTTTATCTACTATAAATTCTTTTTCAGTTTTTCCTTTTACTAGAGCAAGATAGCTTTTTTGCACTAATCTTTTTTCAAACATAGTTTTTAACTCAATTTGTGCATTTTTATGTTTTGCTATGAGTAAAAGTCCGCTTGTTTCTTTATCTAGTCTATGAGCCACGCAAGCTTTTTCACCCCATAAATGCCAAATTTCATCACAAAGACTATAAGCACAATTGCGCCCATTAGGATGAGTTAGCACTCCACTTGGTTTTTCTACGATGACAAAATCTTCATTTTCAAAAACTATTTCTAATCCTTTGGGGTTATTTTCATATACGATTAATTCTACTAAACCATTTAAAAATTTATTTTTTTCTTCTACCAAATTTCCATCACAAAATAGTCTTTTTTTATCAATGAGTTTTTGTGCTTCACGCATAGAGATTTTTAACTCATCCATAAGTAGTCTAAATGCCTTTTTTCCATTATTTGCTAGTTTCTTTTTTATATATGCCATTTAATAACTTTCTTAGGTAATTTATAATAAAATTCAAACTATTTTTTTTCATAAAAATTATATAAAAAAAGGTCTTGAAAATGGTTGAAAGATATAGTAGAGAAATCATGGCTAAAAAATGGGACATGCAAGCAAAATATGATGCATGGTTAAAAGTGGAATTAGCTGCTGTGAAAGCGTGGAATAAACTTGGTCTTATTAAAGATGATGATTGTGAAAAAATTATAAAAAATGCAAAATTTGATATAGCAAGAATAGATGAGATAGAAAAAACTACCAAACATGATGTTATTGCTTTTTTAACTAGTGTAAGTGAAAGTTTAGGCGAGGAAAGTCGTTTTGTGCATTATGCGATGACAAGTTCAGATTGTATTGATACTGCAGTTGCTTTGCAGATTAAAGATAGTTTAGAACTAATCTTGCAAGATTTAGATCAAGTTTTAGCAGCGATTAAAACAAGAGCGTATGAGCATAAAAACACCTTAATGGTAGGAAGAAGTCATGGAATTCATGGAGAGCCTATAACTTTTGGCTTAGTTTTGGCTATTTGGTATGATTCGCTAGTTCATGCAAAAGATTTAATCATTCATGCAAAAGAAGTGATTAGCTATGGAAAAATCAGCGGTGCTATGGGAAATTTTGCTCATGCTCCGCTTGAATTTGAAGAAGAAGTTTGTAAAAACTTAGATTTAAAGCCAGCACCAGTTTCAAACCAAGTTATACAAAGAGATCGTTACGCACAAGTTATCTCGGCTTTAGCTATTTTAGCTTCAAGTTGTGAGCAAATCGCTGTTGCTATCCGCCATTTTCAAAGAACAGAAGTATATGAAGCTGAAGAATACTTTTCTCAAGGACAAAAAGGAAGTTCAGCTATGCCTCATAAAAGAAATCCTGTTTTGAGTGAAAATATCACCGGTCTTTGTAGGATGATAAGAGCTTATGTAACACCTGCTTTAGAAAATGTAGCATTGTGGCACGAAAGAGATATATCACATTCTAGCGTAGAAAGATTTGTATTACCTGATGCTTTTATCACGACTGATTTTATGCTTTCAAGATTATGTGGTGTGATAGAAAAGCTTTTGGTGTATCCAGAAAATATGATGAAAAATTTAAATTTAACCGGAGGACTTGTATTCTCTCAAAGAGTGTTGCTTGAACTTCCATTTAAAGGTATAAGTAGAGAAGAAGCTTACAAGATCGTTCAAAGAAATGCTATGAAAGTTTGGGCTGATTTACAAAATGGCAAGCCTGCGTTAAATGAAAAAGGCGAGAGTCTGTTTTTGCTAGCTTTATTAGCTGATGAGGATTTGAAAAAATCTTTAAGTGAAGCAGATATTAGAAATTGCTTTGATTATAACTACTATACCAAAAATGTAGATAAAATTTTTGCAAGAACTTTTAAATAATAAACTAGGGGTTGTGAGTGAAAGTATTAAAAAGAAATGGTAGAACTGAAGAATTGGATGTTTCCAAGATTAAAAAATATACCACCGATGCAGTGGCAAATTTAGAAAATGTTAGCCAAAGTGAGCTTGAAGTAGATGCAAAAATTCAATTTCGTGATGGCATAACAACAGAAGAAATCCAACAAACTCTCATAAAAACAGCAGTAGATAAAATAGATATTGATAGACCTAATTGGACCTTTGTTGCTGCAAGATTATTTTTATATGATTTGTATAAAAAAGTAAGTGGTTATAGTGGTTATAAACATTTAAGAGAATACCTTGAAAAAGGTGAAAAAGAAGGTAGGATTTTAATCGGCTTAAAAGAAAAATACGATTTAGATGATCTTAATGCTTATATCAAGCCAGAACGCGATTTGCAATTTACTTATCTTGGTATAAAAACTTTATATGATAGATATTTGATTAAAGATTCTAAGGGTATGCCTATAGAATTACCACAACAAATGTTTATGGCTATTGCGATGTTTTTAGCGCAAAATGAGTTAGATTCTCAAACTTGGGCTAAGAAATTTTATGATTTAATCTCAACTTTTGAAGTAATGCTTGCAACTCCAACCCTTTCAAATGCAAGAACCACAAGACATCAATTAAGTTCATGTTATATAGGAAGCACGCCTGATAATATAGAAGGGATTTTTGATTCTTATCAAGAAATGGCACTTTTATCTAAATTTGGTGGTGGTATAGGCTGGGATTGGTCTAAGGTGCGTGCTATGGGCGGAAGCATAGATGGGCATAAAAACGCAGCAGGTGGGATCATACCATTTTTAAAAATTACCAATGATATAGCAGTAGCTGTTGATCAACTTGGTACTAGAAAAGGTGCAATTGCTGTATATATTGAACCTTGGCATATGGATATTAATGACTTTTTAGATTTGCGTAAAAACTCAGGTGAAGAAAGAAGAAGAGCACATGAACTTTTCCCTGCTTTGTGGATTAATGATTTATTCATGAAAAGAGTAAGAGCAAATGATAAATGGACGCTTTTTGATCCTGCTGATACGGCAAGTTTATGCGATTTATACGGTGAAGAATTTGAGAAAAAATACGAAGAATTTGAAAAAGATGAAAGCATAGCTAAAGAAATTATAGATGCAAAAGAGCTTTGGAAAAAAATACTTTTATCTTATTTTGAAACAGGTATGCCATTTTTATGTTTTAAAGATAGTGCAAACAAAACAAATCCAAATTCTCACGCAGGGATTATAAGAAGTTCAAATTTATGCACAGAAATTTTTCAAAATACAGATCCAAACTATTATCAAATTAAAATCGTATTTGATGATAAAACAGAACTTCATTTAGATGAGGATGAAGAGCTTACAATAGATGGAGGATATAAAAAGCTTGCTAAAAAAGTTTCTACTTTAGATAGTATCAATGGTAAAAAAGTCTATATAGTAGAAAAATACAAAAACGAAGGAAAAACCGCAGTTTGTAATCTTGCAAGTATAAATTTAAGTAAAATCAATACCAAAGAAGATATTCAAAGAGTAGTGCCAACAGCTATAAGAATGCTTGATAATGTGATTGATTTAAATTTTTATCCTCATGTAAAGGTTAAAAATACCAATTTAAAATCACGCGCTATAGGGCTTGGTGTAATGGGTGAAGCGCAAATGGTGGCTGAAGCTCAAATTTATTGGGGTTCTAATGAGCATTTTGAAAAAATTGACCATATTATGGAAATGATTAGTTATGAGGCTATTTTAGCTAGCTCAAATTTAGCCTTAGAAAAAGGAAGTTATCCTGACTTTGAAGGATCAAACTGGAGTAAAGGTATAGTGCCAATTGATGTAGCAAATGAAAATGCTAAAAAACTTACCGCAAGTGAAGGTTTGTTTGATCAAAGCGAGTGTGATTGGGAAAAATTAAGAGAAAAACTAAAAAGAGATGGCATAAGAAATGGTTATTTAATGGCTATAGCACCAACTTCTTCTATTTCTATTTTAGTGGGTACTACTCAAACAATTGAGCCTGTATATAAAAGAAAATGGTTTGAGCAAAACTTAAGCGGTATGATACCAACTGTAGTACCAAATTTAAGTGCTAATACTTGGCAGTATTACACTCCTGCTTATGAGCTTGATCAAAAAATCTTAGTAAAAGCAGCAGCGATTCGTGGTAAATGGATTGATCAAGGTCAGTCTTTAAATATCTTTGTTTCTTTAGATAAAGCAAGCGGTGGATATTTAAATGAAATTTATCAACTTGCTTGGGAATTAGGTGTTAAATCAACTTATTATCTAAGAAGCGAAAGTCCTGATAGTCAAAAAGTAAATGATGATGTGGTTGATAGAACTATAGAATGTGAAGGTTGTCAATAAAAATGGAGAAGCAAAATGCATACAAAAAACTCACTACCGGAGCTTACGCTTAGGGGTATAATACTAGGAAGTATTTTAACGATTATTTTTACCGCCTCAAATGTATATTTGGGGCTCAAAGTTGGTCTTACTTTTTCTACTTCTATTCCTGCTGTTGTGATCGCAATGGCTGTTTTAAAAATCTTTAAAGACTCTAATATTTTAGAAAATAATATGGTTCAAACTCAAGTTTCAGCTGCAGGTACGCTTTCGGCTGTGATTTTTGTTATACCAGGTCTTTTTATGTGTGGATATTGGTTTGAATTTCCACTTTGGCTTACTTTTATGCTCTGTCTTTGTGGAGGTGGATTAGGCGTGCTTTTTACTATACCTTTGCGTAGAGCTATGGTGGTAGAGAGTAAATTAGCTTATCCTGAAGGAAGAGCTGCTGCTGAAATTTTAAAAGTGGCCAATAAAGATCAAGCTGATAAAAAAGGAAAAGTAGGCTTAAAAGAAATCACACTTGGCGTGGCTTTTGCTTCTGTGATAAGTCTTTTTTCAAGCGGTTTTAAACTACTTTCAAGTGGAAGCAGTTTTGCATTCATTTGGCAAAAAATGACTTTTGGTTTTTCTATGGGTTATTCAGTGGCACTTTTGGGTGCTGGATACTTAGTAGGTATAGCCGGAGGTGTTGCATTGCTTGCGGGTATGGTGCTTGCTTGGATGGTTTTTGTGCCATATTTTTCTGCTAAAGAAAGTTTTGATGTGAGTTTAAGTGCGCTTGATATAGCTAATCAAATTTGGGCTCAAAAAGTACGCTTAATAGGTACAGGAGCTATTGCTATAGCAGCATTATGGACTTTAATAGAGCTTGCAAAGCCTGTTTATGATGGCATGAAAAATATGCTTAAAAAAACCTCATTAAACCTCTCACAAGATCCTAAAGATATGGATTTATCTTTAAAAGCTATGCTAGGTTTATTTGTGCTTATGTGTATAGGTTTGTTTATTTCATTTTATGCTTTTGTGGCTGATTCAAATTTAGCAAGTGGTTATCAAATTCTTTTTGCTTTGGTAGGAACTTTAGTAGCTATTTTCATAGGCTTTTTTGTAGCTTCTGCTTGTGGATATATGGCAGGTTTGGTGGGTTCATCATCTTCTCCTATTTCGGGTATAGGACTTATTGGGATTATGATTTCTTCTTTGATTATTTTGCTTTTGGGTTATCAAGTAGATTTATTTAGCGATCCTTTGATGTCTAAATTTGCTATTGCTTTTGCTATATTTACTACTAGTGTTATTTTGGCAACTGCTGCTATTTCTAATGATAATTTACAAGATTTAAAAACTGGCTATTTAGTGGGTGCAACTCCTTGGAAACAGCAAGTTTCTTTGATTATAGGTTGTGTGTTTGGAGCTTTGGCTATCGCTCCTGTGTTAAATTTGTTATATCAAGCTTATGGTTTTGTGGGTGCAATGCCAAGAGAAGGAATGGATGAGGCAAATGCACTTGCTGCACCACAAGCAAATTTGATGAGTACTATTGCACAAGGCATTTTTAACGCTAATATCGATTGGAGTTATATTATAGCGGGAGCTTTTGTGGGCGTTGGTATAATTATCGTCGATCGTTTGTTAAGAAAGAAAAATATGTCTTTGCCACCTTTAGCTGTGGGTATAGGTATATATTTACCACCTGCTGTTAATATGCCTTTGTTTATAGGTGGATTATTGGCATATTTAATTAAAAAACGTTTGGAGCAAAGATATGCTAAAAATGCTCATAAAAAAGAACTTATTCAAGAGCATGAGCAAAAAGGAACCTTATTTGCCTCTGGTTTGATAGTGGGTGAGAGTTTGTTTGGAGTGTTAATAGCTGGTTTAACTGTGCTTTCTATTAGTAGAGGTGGGGCTGAAGATCCACTTGCTATTGTAACTTCATTTAAAGACGATGGGATTATAGGTTTTGTAGTTTTTGTAGCGATCATGCTAATTTTTGCAAGAAGAGTACTTAAAAAATGAATTTAGATTATTATTATGCTTTGATTTTAGGAATCATTGAGGGTTTGACAGAATTTTTACCTGTTTCATCTACAGGGCATATGATTTTAGGTGCTGAAATTTTGGGTTTAAATATAGATGATTTTTGGAGAAGTTTTTTCATCATCATTCAGCTTGGTTCTATACTAGCGGTGATTTTTATTTTCAAAGATAAACTAACTCAAAAACTTGATATTTGGTTAAAACTTGCTGTGGGCTTTTTGCCCGCAGGTGGGGTGGGTTTTATAGCATATAAGTTTTTAAAAGAAATATTTAATGGCTATACCGTGGCTACTATGCTAATCATTGGTGGGATTATTTTTATCATTATAGAACTTAAACATAGAAAAAAAGACTATACAATTCACTCTTTAGATGAGGTAAGTTATAAGCAAGCTTTTTTGATAGGTTTAACTCAAGCTCTTGCTATCATACCAGGTACTTCAAGAAGTGGAGCAAGTATTATAGGTGGCTTATTGCTTGGGCTTGATCGTAAAGTGGCTTCTGAATTTTCATTTTTACTTGCAATTCCTACCATGATTATTGCAACAGCTTATAGCATTTATAAAGAACCACAGGTTTTAAGTAATATGAATAATTTCGTTCCTTTAGCCATAGGTTTTGTAACAGCTTTTATAGTGGCTTTTGTGGTAATTAAAATATTTTTAAAATTAATTAGCAAGATAAACTTTATACCTTTTGGAATTTATAGGATAATTTTAGGTTTTGTATTTTTATACCTTTTTATGAGTGGTGCTTTAGATATATCAAGAACGGGTGTTTGAAATATAAAAATATCCTTTATTTAAAAAAAGTTTAAGTTTTTCATAGCTAAAATTAGTCTTATATTTTAATTTAAGCTCACAAGGTTAGTGAGTGTTAAGGGTAGAAATGACAAAAGATATAATTGCATATGCAAATAATGAAGCTTTGGTAGATACTCAAAGTTTTAACAATGATACAAATTTAACTCCGATTTATTTTGATAACTCTAAAGAAAGTTTAGAAGTTATCCGCCACTCTTGTGCGCATTTAATGGCTCAAGCGATTAAAAGTTTATATCCAGAGGCTAAATTTTTCGTAGGACCTGTGATAGAAGATGGGTTTTATTATGATTTTAGGGTTGATAGTAAGATTTCAGAAGAAGACTTAAGCAAAATCGAAAAGAAAATGAAAGAACTAGCAGAAGCAAAGCTAGACATCATAAAATACGAACTTTCAAAGACTGAGGTTAAAGAAAAATTTGCTAATGATGATTTAAAACAAGAAGTTTTACTAAGAATTCCTGATGGAAAAGTAAGTATTTATAAGCAAGGCGAATTTGAAGATTTATGCCGTGGGCCTCATGTGCCAAATACTAGATATTTAAGATTTTTCAAGCTTACTCGTGTAGCTGGTGCGTATTTGGGTGGCGATGAAAAAAGAGAAATGCTCACAAGAATTTATGGTACTGCTTTTGCAGATAAAGAAAGTTTAAATGAATACTTAAAAATCATTGAAGAAGCTAAAAAAAGAGATCATAGAAAACTTGGTAATGAAATGAAGCTTTTTGCCTTTGATGATGAAATAGGCGGTGGGCTTCCTATATGGCTTAGCAATGGTGCAAAATTAAGAAGCAAATTAGAGCATTTGCTATATAAAGCACATAGATTAAGAGGTTATGAGCCTGTACGTGGGCCTGAGCTTTTAAAAGCTGATGCGTGGAAAATCAGCGGACATTATGCAAACTATAAAGAAAATATGTATTTTACGCAAATTGATGAGCAAGAATATGGCATTAAGCCGATGAATTGTGTAGGACATATTAAAATTTATCAAAGTGATGTTAGAAGTTATCGTGATTTACCTTTGAAATTTTTTGAATACGGTGTGGTACACCGCCATGAAAAAAGTGGAGTTTTACACGGGCTTTTTAGAGTAAGAGAATTCACTCAAGATGATGCACATATTTTTTGTATGCCAAGTCAGATAAAAGAACAAGTTTTAGAAATTCTAAGCTTTGTTGATACTTTGATGAAGGCTTTTGAGTTTGATTATGAAATGGAAATTTCAACACGCCCAGTAAAAGCAATAGGCGATGATGAAATTTGGGACATAGCTACAAAGGCTTTAAAAGAAGCTTTAGATGAACAAGGTTTAAAATATGGCATTGATGAGGGTGGTGGAGCTTTCTATGGTCCAAAAATCGATATTAAAATTACCGATGCGCTAAAAAGAAAATGGCAGTGTGGAACTATACAAGTAGATTTTAACTTACCAAGCCGTTTTAAACTCGAATACACAGATGCAGATAATGAGAAAAAACAACCTGTAATGCTTCACCGTGCTATTTTGGGTTCTTTTGAAAGATTTATAGGAATTTTAGTAGAGCATTGTGCGGGTGAGTTGCCATTTTTTATAGCACCAACTCAAGTAGCTATAGTGCCTATTTCGCAAAATCATCATGATTATGCAAAAGAAATAGCAAGAAAACTTTTAGAACTTGGCATTGATAGTGAAGTGTATAATAAAAATGAAAGCTTAAATAAAAAAATCCGCACCGCCGAAAAAGCACATGTGCCTA
This sequence comes from Campylobacter sp. RKI_CA19_01116, assembly GCF_025771405.1. Lineage (NCBI taxonomy): Bacteria > Pseudomonadati > Campylobacterota > Epsilonproteobacteria > Campylobacterales > Campylobacteraceae > Campylobacter > Campylobacter sp. RKI_CA19_01116. Next base: position 79,316 of record NZ_JAKMQF010000005.1, on the reverse strand, counting down.
TGATACTTGTTTTAGGTGATGAAGAAGTAGCAAACAAAAGTGTGGCTTTAAGAGATAGAAGAGCAAAAGAGCAAAAAACAATGACTTTAGATGAATTTATAACCCTAACAAAGGAGAAATTAAGTGAGGTACGCTTTTGAGTAAAGAAAAAGAAGTATTGCTAAATGAAGAAATTCAAGCAGATGAGATCAGATGTATAGGTGATGATGGCAAGGTTTATGGCATTATTAGTAGTGATGAAGCGCTAGATATAGCAAATAGACTAGGGCTTGATTTGGTGATGATAGCCCCCGAAGCCAAACCACCTGTATGTAAGATAATGGATTATGGAAAATTCCGTTATCAACAAGAAAAGAAACAAAAAGAAGCAAAGAAAAAACAAAAAGTTATTGATATAAAAGAAATCAAACTTTCTGTGAAAATCGCTCAAAATGACATTAATTATAAGGTCAAACATGCAAGTGAGTTTTTAGAGCAAGGCAAGCATGTTAAATTTAGAGTGTTTTTAAAAGGTCGTGAGATGGGCTCTCCTGAAGCAGGGGTGGCGTTGCTTGAAAAAATTTGGCAAATGGTTGAAGATATAGCAGATAGAGACAAAGAGCCTTTACTCGAAGGACGCTATGTAAATATGCTAGTAACTCCTAAAAAGAAAAAATAATCACAAGCCTTTCTAAGGCTTGTATTTTAAACTTATGCTAGAAGAAAATCCACAATTTTTAAAAGAACAAATCATAACTTACCTTGGTAATAAAAGATCCTTGCTTGATTTTTTAAATCAAGGCTTTAAATTCGCACAAAATGAGCTTAAAAAAGACAAATTTAGTTTTTGTGATGTATTCAGTGGCTCTGGGGTAGTTTCGCGTTTTGTGAGGCCTTATGCGAGTTTTATCATGGCAAATGATTTGGAAGATTATTCTAAAATCATCAATGAGTGTTATTTAAGCAATCAAAATGCACAATTTTTACAAGAATTACAAAAATATTATAATTTTTTAATTTCTGATTTAAAACTCAAAAAAGGCTTTATAAGTAAGCTTTATGCGCCAAATGATGATGAACATATCCAAAAGAATGAAAGAGTTTTTTACACGCTTAAAAACGCTATGTATTTAGACTCTATGCGAGAAAAAATTTCAAGCCTGCCAAGTAATATACAAAAATACTTCATCGCACCGCTTATCTATGAAGCAAGTGTACATGCAAACACAAGCGGGGTTTTTAAGGGCTTTTATAAAGATAAAAATGGCATTGGTAAATTTGGAGGAAATGGAGCAAATGCGCTTAGTCGTATAAAAGGCGATATAGCTTTAAAAATGCCTATTTTTTCAAATTTTACTTGTGAGTATGAGGTTTTTCAAAAAGACGCAAATATTTTAGCTAAAGAGCTTGATAGCTTTGATATGGCGTATTTAGATCCACCTTATAATCAACACCCTTATGGGTCAAATTATTTTATGTTAAATTTAATTGCTAATTACAAAAAGCCAAAGGAAATTTCAAAGGTTTCTGGCATACCAAAAGACTGGAACCGCAGTGCTTTTAACAAAGAAAAAAAAGCCGAAGATGCTTTGTTTGATTTGATAAATGATTTAAAAGCCAAGATTGTATTGCTTTCTTATAATTGTGAGGGTTTTGTAAAAAAAGAAAATTTCACAAAAAGACTTCAAAGTCTTGGAGAATGCTTTGTGCTTGAGCAAAAGTATAATGCCTTTAGAGCTAGTAGAAACCTTTCTAAACGCTCTATGCATATACAAGAACAACTTTATATATTAAAAAAGAAGAATTAGAATTTAATTTTTCTAAAGCATAGTTGTAGTAAAATGATAGCTTTCTTTTATGAAAAAATTTATCCAAAGGATACACATGCCAAAAATGAAAAGCGTTAAAAGTGCTGTTAAACGCTTCAAAGTAGGTAAAAATAAAATCAAAAGAGGTGCTGCTTATAGAAGCCATATTTTGACTAAAAAACCTGCTAAAAGAATGCGTGATCTTCGCACTTCTAAGTATGTTCACTCAACCAATGTTAAAGCGGTTGAAAAAATGTTAGGAATTTAAGCTCGCTTAAATTTAGTTTTTGACGAAAGTCATTCAAACTCCCCTTATTTTAAAGGGCAAGATTCGTTTAACGAACGCCAATTTGTGAAAGGATAAATATGGCAAGAGTAAAAACAGGTGTTGTAAGACGCCGCAGACATAAAAAAGTTTTAAAACTTGCGCGTGGTTTTTATAGTGGTCGCCGCAAACACTTTAGAAAAGCTAAAGAACAATTAGAAAGAAGTTTGGTTTATGCGTATCGTGATAGACGTCGCAAAAAACGTGATTTCCGTCGTCTTTGGATAGTACGTATCAATGCAGCTTGCAGACTAAATGATATTAGTTATTCAAGATTTATAAATGGTCTTAAAAAAGCAGGCATTGAGCTTGATAGAAAAATCTTAGCTGATTTAGCGATGAATGACGCAGCTGCTTTTGCTAAAATAGCAGATGCTGCTAAAAAAGCACTTTAATCTTATGACAAGGCTTTTTATAAGCCTTGTTTTTCTCTTTACTCTCTTTTTAAATCCTCTTTTTGCAAAAGATATTTTACTTTTTAAAGTTTATGATGAAAAAGCATTTAAAGATATAAATTTAAGCCATTATCTCATGAGCGAAAAACTCGATGGCGTAAGAGGGCTTTGGAGTGGTAAGTCTATGCAAACAAGAGCAGGAAATGCCATAAAACTCCCTTTATTTTTCACAAAAAACTTTCCTAAATTTGAGTTAGATGGAGAACTTTGGATAAAAAGAGCTTCTTTTGAAGAAATTTCATCTTTAATACGCCAAGAAAATCCTGATGAAAAACTTTGGCAAAAAGTAAGCTATAGTGTCTTTGATGTGCCAAATGCTTGCGAGGAATTTAAACTTGATCCTTGTACTTTAGAAGCAAGATTAGAAGTTTTAAAAAAGTATTTGGTTAAAAATCCAAATGATTTTATAAAAATCATCCTACAAATTCGCATTAAAGATAAAAATCATTTAAAGCAGTTTTACCAAGATATCATTTCGCATAAAGGCGAGGGCGTGATCATAAGATTAAACAACGCACCTTATGAAAAGAAAAGATCAAACAATGCTTTTAAGCTAAAACCTTTTGATGATACAGAATGTGTTGTAAAAAAGCATTTTGAAGGTAAAGGAAAATTTGAAGGTAAAATGGGATCTTTGCTTTGTGAAGCAGTGATTGAGGGTAAAAAAGTAAGTTTTAAGATAGGCTCGGGATTTAAAGAAAGTGATCGCTTAAACCCTCCGCCAGTTGGTGTCATCATCACTTTTAAATACAATGGCTTAACCAAAAATGGCAAGCCAAAATTTGCTAGTTTTTTAAGAGTACATGAAAGTAGTACTTTGCGATAAGCCCGCAAAGTATGTTAAATTTTCTTTATAAAAACTCTAAAACAAAGATAAAACACAAAAGCTATACAAGCGCTAGCTATGATACAAGCTCCACTTGCAAGATTATAATAAAAACTCACAAAAAGCCCTATCACGCAAAAACTTATGCTCAAAAGCGTAGAGATGATCATCATTTGCCCAAGCTTTTTAGAAAAGCTCTCAGCGATAAATGCAGGTATGCTAAGCAAAGCTATCACAAGTATAAGTCCTACTACTTTGATACTTATAACGATACAAAAAGCCATCATTGCGATTAAAAGATAGTGAAAAAGATTGGTTTTAACCCCTCTTAAGCTTGCAAATTCTTTATCAAAGCTTAGAATTTCAAATTGACGATAAAAAAGCAATACTAAAATGATAAAAATCACATCAATCACTGCAAATAAAACTATATCTTGCGTAGGTACAGACAAAATACTACCAAACAAATACCCCATTAAATCTCCATTATAACCAGGGGTTAAGTCTATGAGTATGATACCAACAGCCATTCCAAAAGCCCATATAACACCGACTATATTGTCACTTCTAAAAGGATATTTTTGTACTAAAAACGCTACAAGCAAGGCTAAAAAAAGAGTAAATAAACTCGTACTAACAAGTACTGGCAAACCAAAATAAAATGCTATACCTATACCCCCAAAAGCCCCATGTGTAATACCTCCTGCCATAGAACTTAAGCGGTTGATCATGATCAAAGTCCCCATAATCCCACAAGCAATGCTAGTTAAAAATGCTGCTAGAAAGGCATTTTGTATAAAAGAGCTAGATAAAAGTTCAAGCATGGTTTTTTCCTTCACAGCAACACTGCTCCAAGCTAAGCTCCACATCACAAAAATGCGTGTGATTTTGGCTTAAATGTGCTAGTAAATGTGCCTTTTTTTCAGGGGTATTTTCATGCAAGAATAATTCTTTATTTAAATATGCGATTTTATTTGCATAAGCTAAGCTTACATTTAAATCATGGCATATTACTATCACGCCAACTCCACTTTCGTGTAATTTTTTCAAAAGCTCAAAAATCTGCACCGAGCCTTTGGTATCTATACTTGCAGTAGGCTCATCAAGGATTAAAAGTTTGCATTCGCTTGCTAGGGCTCTTGCTATATAAACTCTTTGTCTTTGACCTCCGCTTAGTTCGTTGATTTTTTTATCCCAAAAATTTCTCATACCTACTTTTTCTAAAGCTAGCAAGGCTTGTTCTTGATCTTTTTTGGTATAAAAACCAAAGAATTTTTTATCCACCCTTCCCATCATCACCACTTCTAGCACGCGCACTGGAAAGTTTGGATTAGCTAAAGTATTTTGTGGGACATAGCCTATATCTTTTAAACTCAAGTTTTCAAAGTTTATATTTTTATGACTATTTAGCAAGCCTAGTATGAGTTTTAAAAGTGTAGATTTACCCCCACCATTTGGCCCTACTATGGCTAAAAAGTCTTTGCTTTCATAGTTTAGGTTGATATTTTTTAAAACCTCATCTTGATTATATGAAAAGTTTAAATTTTTAATATTGATTTTTATCATTGTAAAACGCTTGCTATATTTTTTGCATCTTTTAAAAGCTCATTTTTATAATCACTTGGCAAATGATCAAGTTCTATGATTTTAAGATTATAATTACTCGCCATAGCTTTAATGGTATTGTTATTAGCTCCTTTTGGTACAAAAATAGCTTTTATTTGCTCTTTTTGTATGAGTTTTGCAAGCTTGGCTAAGTCTTTTGGTTTAGGTTCTTTTCCTTCTATTTCAACAGGAATTTGGCTTAGATGATATCTTTTGGCAAAATACCCCCAAGATGGATGATAGACTAGAAAATGCTTGTTTTTTACATTTTTAAATAAAGCTTGTATTTGTAAATTTAATGCATCCATTTCTTTTAAGAAATTTTCTAAATTTTGCTCATAAAATGCTTTATTTTGTGGGTATTGTTCTATAAGTGCTAAAGTGATATTTTTAGCATGAGTTTTTGCTAAAAGTGGATCAAGCCATGTGTGAGGGTCATCTCCATGATGATGGTGTCCTTCATGTGCATGTTCTTGCAAAGGTATAAAATCAATGCCATTTTGAGTAGAGATGATTTTGGTATTTTTGAGATTATCTTTAAGTTTTAAAATCCAAATTTTTTCAAATTCTAAATTTGCTGTGAAGTAAATATCGCTTTTTTCAAGTTTTAAAATACCACTTGGTTTAAATTCGAAAGTATGCTCATTTGCATTAGGTGGTATGACTATATTAATATCTAAAGTATCTTTGGCAATTTGCTTTACAAAGTAAGCTTGTGGAGCTATACTAACACTTACCAAATCTTTGGCATATATACTTAAAAATGAAATCAAACACAAAAACAATACACGCATAATTTTCCTTTCTAAAAACAAAAAAATATTATACTATATTAGAAAAAATAAGGAGTGAAGATGAATTTATGGAATAAAAAAGCAAAAAGCTACGCAAGGTATAATCCTAGTTTAAACGAAATTCAAAAAGCTACTTTCGCAAAACTTGGATCTTTACAAGATAAAAGCGTGGTAGATATAGGCTGTGGGAGTGGTGTTTGGACTTTGCATTTAGCACAAAAAGCAAAAAGTGTTTTAGGTATAGACAGCTCTAGTGCTATGCTTGAAATTTTACAAGAAGATGCAAAAACTCATGCTATATCAAATGTAATAACCCTAAATTTAGACTTTGAAAACTTTTATAAAAACAATAATACAAATTTTGACTTAGCTTTTTTGAGTATGTCGCCTGCTTTGCAAAATGAAAAAGACTATAAAGATTTTTTAAGCTTAGCTTCTAAAAAGGTGTATTTAGGCTGGGCAAGTAGGCGTAAAAGTAGCTTTTTAGATCCTATATTTGAGCGTTTTAACACGCATTTTAAAGGTTTTTACGAAGAGGATTTGCAAGGTTTTTTAAATGCGCAAAATATCCCTTATGAAAGTGAAGTTTTTAACGAAACTAGAGTGGTAAAAAGAGATAAGGAAAGTGCAATAGAAAATGCCTTGTGGCATTTGAGTATGAATGGTGTTAATGCAAACAAACAAGAGTTAGAAAGCTTTGTAAAAGATGAGGTAGAAGAGCTTATAGAAGCTAAGATAAAACTTCTGATTATTAATTAAATTTCAAGGCTAAATAACCTTGAAATTTAAAGTTTTTCCTGCCATAAATGGCACTACATCGCCGTATTTTTGCGCTACTTGCCATTCTTGTTTTTCTAAAGTGATGATTTTATCTTTTTCAAATTCAAAATTATGGATTTTGCAAGCATTATCTGAAATAAATTTTTGTAAATTTGCTTCATTTGAGTGTTTTTCAAAAAGTTCAGCCAACACAGGTAAAATCACCGGCGCACTAAATACGCCAGCTGCACACCCACAGCATTCTTTAGTATGCAAAGGATGAGGTGCGCTATCGCTTCCAAACATAGCCTTTTCATAGCCGCTAAAAGCAAGCTCGCATAAAGCGTCTTTGTCTTCATAACGTTTTGCAATAGGTTTGCAAAATAAATGCGGATCCATCTTACCGCCCACTACATCATCAAGCGTTATTATCAAATGGTGTAAAGTGATAGTTGCGTATAAATTTTCATAATCTTTTAACAAATCACACAAAATTTTAGTGGTAATATGCTCCATTACGATTTTTAATTTTGGAAAGTTTTTAGCTAATTTTTCATAGATTTTAGCAAAATTTGCTTCTCTATCCATTACAAAATCATTTGTTTCTCCATGCACTAGCAAAGGCAGTCCAAGCTCACTCATAGCATTTAATGTGGGTTTTAACTTTTCTATATCAAAGCTTGAAATTCCATTATCTGAGTTGGTAGTGATACCTGCAGGATAAAGTTTTATGGCAAAAAGCTCATCTTTAGCTTTTTCTAAAAATTTCTCATCATAGTCTTTAAAAAATAAAGTCATCAAAGGCGTAAAATCTTCATTTTTACATGCTTTTAAAATGCGTTCTTTGTAAGATTTTAATGCATTTATTTCGGTAAGCGGGGTGATTAAATTTGGCATGATAACCCCTGCTTTAAAGTCTTTTGCGCTAAATGGAGCTACAAGTTCAAGCATGCTTTCATCGCGTAAATGTAAATGCATATCCAAAGGGTTTTTAAGTGTCATTTTATCTCCTATTTGAGCTTATATAAGCCGTTTTTGAGCTTTTCAAGCAAAGCTTTTTCTTCTAAAAATTTAAAAGTAGAAATGATGGTAGGTTTGCTGATGTTTAGTTGTTTAGAAAGCTCTTCTATGCTTGCAAAGACAAAACCATCATCATCAGCATGAAGGGCTAAAAATTCTAAAATTTCAAAGCGTTTTTTACCAAATATTTTTGCACATAGTGTTTTTACTTTATCATCCATTCTCTAACCAAATCAAAAAGAATAAAACTCCAAGTAATTATAGCTAAAACCACGCTAAAAAACACCCCAGCGCTCGCACAATCTTTTGCCTTTTTAGCTAAGATGTGAAATTCGCTCGTACAAAGATCCACGCAAGCTTCTATAGCAGAATTTAGCGCTTCTACGATTAAAATTAGTACCAAAACAAATACAAGCACAAAATGCTCTAAAAAACTCACAGGTAAAAATAAGCTTGCAAAAATCAAAGGTAAAATAATGGCAAATTCTATCCTAAAAGCCATTTCATCTTGGAGTAAAAATTTAATTCCACTAAAGGCATAGCTTGTATTTTTAAATAAAGAATATTTTGGCTTCATTAAGGATTTTCCTTTAAATTTTTGCTAAATATATCATAATTTGCCTCATATTCTTTGCTATTTACACCAAAATACCCCAGTAAGCTTGAAAAAAGATTATCTTGAGAAAGTTTATAGTCTTTTTTGCTTTGTAAATCTTGGCTTAATTTGCTATCTTTACTCCAAAATATCATCGGTATATGCTTTTGATCTTTTGGTGCTATTAAATAAGGCATACCATGAAGATAAATTCCATTTTCACCTAAACTCTCCCCATGATCTGATAAATAAAGTAAAGAAGCTTCTTTGGTAGGATTTTGCTTAAGCATATCTATAAGGCTTTTTATAATAAAGTCTGTATAAAGTAAAGTATTATCATAGGTGTTGATGATTTGTTCGTGTGAGCAGGTATTTAGCTCATTTGTATCACATGTTGGCATAAATTTTTTAAATGCATTTGGATAGCGTTTATAATAAGTTGGCCCATGTGAGCCTTGTAAATGTACAACGATGATTTTATTTGAATTTGTATTTTCAAGTTCTTGCTTTACAAGTTCAAGTAAGCTCTCATCATAATCTTTTGCAATGAGTTTGTGTTTTATACGATCGCAATTTCCTTTACAGCCCCCTGAGTTATTACCAAACCAAACACTTTGTATTCCAACCTTTTGCAAGATATCTAAAACATTTTCTTCGTATAATCCATCTTCAAAATTTACTCTTTTGTGTCTTGAAAACATACAAGGCAAACTTCTTGCAGTAGCCGTTCCACATGAGCTTACATCGCTAAAATATACTAAATTTGGTTCATTTTTGGTATAAAAATTAGTATCATTTGTGCTGTATCCACCTAAAGAATAATTACTCGCTCTAGCAGTTTCACCTATGACTAAAATCATAAGCTTAGTTGTATTGGTATCTTTTAAACTTGCATCATTTGAAATGATAGTTAGTTCTTTTTTACCTGCTAGTTTTTTCTTTGTAAATTCTATGCTTGAGTATATTGGGTAAAATGGCAAATTATACATTCTAACGATATTGTGTGATCTTAAAAAAGGCAAAAGTGTTTTTGAACTAAGAGCTACTAAAGCAAAGCAAAATACCAAAGAAGTCAAAAATAATACACTTTTTTTGAAAAAATATCTTTGATAATCAATCTTAGTAAAAATCACAAGCAAACTAGGAAAAATCACAAAGACTAAAATATACAAAGCAAAGGAAAAATTAAAATAAGAAAAAAATTCCCTATTGTCTGTTTCAATGACATTTTGTATCATATGATCATCGATTAAAACCCCATAATTGCTAACAAAATAACTACAAATAGCACAAGTACTAAGTAAAAATATGCTTAAAATTTTGGTGATATAGGGAAAATATACTAAAGATAAAACGCTCAAAACCAAGAAAAAATAAATTCCAAAAAACACACTAAAAAGCATAGTGTTTTGATCTATCTTTTCATATACAAACTCAAACAACGGGAAATTAAACGCCATGATAAAAATCGTATTAAGCAGGGTAAATTTTGTCCATGAAAGTTTTAGGTGCATTTTTTTCCTTTGGAATAAAATAAAAACTTAGTCTATTTGAATAAAATTAATAAATCGCATATAAAATAGCAACAAAAGAAGATTGGTAAAGGTATTTTATGAAATTATTATCATGGAATGTAAATGGCCTAAGGGCAATTTGTGATAAAAACGCACTGGATTGGATTGAAAAAGAAGAAATCGATTTTATAGGTTTTCAAGAAATCAAAGCACACGAGGATAAATTTCCAAAAAGAATTTATGAATATCCTTTTAAACATATGTATTCAAATAGTGCTAAAAGAGCAGGGTATTCTGGTGTAATGAGTTTGTGTAATTTTGATAGTGAAGTCAAAAAATGTGAATTTTTTGATGATGATGAGGGTAGGGTTTTAGAACATAGTTTCAAAAATGTAGTTTTGTTTAATATCTACTTTCCAAATGGTCAAAAAGATGAAGAGCGTTTAAACTTTAAAATGAAATTTTATAATGATTTTTTAGTGTATTTAGATAAGCTTTTAAAAGAAGGAAAAGAAATCATAATATGTGGAGATGTAAATACTGCTCATCGTGAGATAGACTTAACTCATCCAAAAGCTAATGAAAAAACTTCAGGCTTTTTACCGATTGAGCGTGCATGGATAGATGATTTATTAAAATTAGGCTTTATAGATACTTTTAGACATATAAATGGTGATATTAAAGAAAAGTATTCGTGGTGGAGCTATAGAATGAAAGCAAGAGAAAGAAATGTGGGCTGGAGGATTGATTATTTTTTCATTTCTAATGGCTTGAAAGATAAGCTCAAAAATGCCTTTATAAGAGATGATATTTTTGGTTCAGACCATGCTCCTGTAGGGATAGAAATAGATATTTAAGGCATTTTTTGATGTCTTAAATAATTATTAAGTAAAAATTGCTATAATTTTGTCTTCAAACTGCAAATTGGCCCATTCGTCTAGCGGTTAGGACATCGCCCTTTCACGGCGGTAACACGAGTTCGAGTCTCGTATGGGTCACCACTCTATATTTTTCTCCACAATATTATTTTTTTCATTTTTTATCAAAATTCATCTATTTATTTATAATTATTTATTATTTTGTAAATATATATTTATATTAAGTTAATTTTAAATTAATAATTATTAATATTCAAAATCTTTTGTTTAATTTCATTAAATTTATATTGACTTCACACTTGTTTTTTAAAATATACAAAAAGGAGGGACAAAATGTATAAAGTTAAAAACAAAAATGAGTTGATGAATTTGGTGCACAATGAAAGAATTTCTCTAAGAGATATTGATGTTTCTTTGATAGAAGATTTTTCATTCGTTTTTTATTGTTCTACTAGAAAAGATTTTTTGGGTATTGAGCGTTGGGATGTATCTAAGGCTAAAGATATGTCTTATATGTTTTATTGTTGTGAAAGTTTTAATGCAGACTTATCACGCTGGGATGTTTCAAATGTCGAAAATATGGCAAGTATGTTTTTTAACTGCAAAAATTTCAACAAAGACTTATCAAGATGGAATACACAAAATTTAAAAGATATGTCTTACATGTTTTTTAATTGTGTTAAATTTAATCATTCTTTATTGCACTGGAAAACCTCTAATGTAATCAGAATGGCACATTGTTTTGAAAACTGCCATGCGTATGAGCATAATGTGGCAAGCTGGGATGTGCAAAATGTAATTACTATGGCCTATCTTTTCCATAATTGTAAAAATTTTCACCACGAGCTAGATGAGTGGAATATCCAAAGAGATTGTAATACTGATAAAATGTTTGGAAATCGTGGTATTGATAAACTTTATGCTGTAAAAGGTGTGGAGTTAAAATAATCAAATTCACACATTTTTTGTGTGAATTTTTCTTTTATTTCTTTAAGTTTTTCATCAAGTTTTTGTACTAAACTTATCTTTTAAAAGTGCTATTTTATAGTGCTTAGAGATTATTTTTTAGGAAAATTTCCATGAGAATAAAATTTATTATAAAAAGAGATAAAAGCCAAGTTGCATTTGATATTTTTAAAATCAAAAATGCTATTTTCAAAGCCAATATAAATTCCACAGATGAAAAATTAAATAATGATTTTTTAGATAAGCTTTGCGATGAGGTTGTAGCTTTACTGGATGAAAAACACATACAAGTAGAACAAATTCAAGATAAAGTTGAAGAAGTTTTAATCAAAAATGCCTTAGTCAATACTGCAAAATCTTATATTTTATATCGCCAAAAAAGAACACAAATTCGCAATGGTAGCTATGATTTGCTAAGTTTGTATGATGATTTAACTTTTAAAGATTCTAAAGAAGCTGACTTAAAAAGAGAAAATGCAAATATTAATTCAGATAGCGCTATGGGTATGATGTTAAAATATGGCTCAGAAGGCGCAAAATACTATGTAGATGAGTGTATTTTACCAAAACATATCGCAAATGCACACAAAAACGGCGATATACACATACATGATAAAGACTTTTATATGCTAACACAAACTTGCTGTCAAATAGACTTATTAAAGCTTTTTGAAAATGGTTTTAGCACAGGACATGGAAGCTTGCGTGAGCCAAATGATATCAGATCTTATGCTTCTTTAGCTTGCATTGCCTTGCAGGCTAATCAAAATGAAATGCATGGAGGCCAGTCTATACCCAATTTTGATTTTGCTATGGCAAAAGGCGTGGCAAAGACTTTTCAAAAAGAGTATAAAAAGGCTATAAATGCTTTTTTTGAAATAAAATTAGAACAAAGTTTAGATGAGCAATGCTTTAAAAATGCTAATTTTCAAGCTTCAAGCGAAAAAGAATGCTTCAAAGAGCTTTTAAGGCTTGATTTAAATAGTGATGAGAATTTTTTAAAGCAAGCAAATACTTATGCTTATAAAAGAGCATTAAAGCAAACCCAAGATGCGACTTTTCAAGCTATGGAGGCTTTAGTGCATAATCTTAATACTATGAACTCAAGAGCAGGAGCTCAAGTGCCTTTTAGCACGCTAAATTATGGCACCGATACATCTTTTGAAGGGCAAATGGTGATAGAAAATTTACTAAAAGCCACGATGAAAGGCTTAGGAAATGGCGAAACACCGATTTTCCCTGTGCAAATTTTTAAAGTAAAAGAGGGTGTTAATTATAATGAAAAAGACCCAAACTATAAGCTTTTTAAACTTGCTATAGAATGTGCTTCTAAAAGACTTTTTCCAAATTTTAGCTTTTTAGATGCAAGTTTTAATGTAAAATATTATAAAAAGGGCGATTATAATAGTGAAGTGGCTTATATGGGTTGTAGAACTAGGGTTATGGCAAATGTTTATGATGAGAGCAAAGAAATCACAAGCGGTAGGGGAAATTTAAGCTTTACCAGTATAAATCTTGTGCGTTTAGCCATAGAAGCCAAAGGAAATTTAGAGCTTTTTTATTCACTTTTAAAAGAAAAATTAGAACTTGTGTATGAGCAATTACTTCATAGATATAAAATTCAAAGTCTAAAAAAGGTTAAGAATTTCCCATTTTTAATGGGCGAGGGAATTTGGATAGATTCAGATACTTTAAAAGAAAATGATAGCGTAGAAAAAGTTATCGCACATGGGACTTTGGCTATAGGTTATATAGGACTTTGTGAGAGTTTAATAGCTTTGATAGGTTCTCATCATGGACAAAGCCAAGAAGCAAGAGAACTTGGCTTACAAATCGTGCGTTTTATGCGTGAATTTGTCGATGAAAAAGCACTCAAAGATAAGCTTAATTTTTCACTCATAGCTACCCCGGCTGAGGGTTTAAGTGGAAGATTTTTAAAGCTAGATCAAAAAAAATACGGCATTTTAAAAGGCATAACTGATAAAGATTTTTATACCAATTCTTTTCATGTTCCTGTAGATTTTCCTATTAGCATATATGAAAAAATTCAAATAGAAGCCCCATATCATGAGCTAAATAATGGTGGGCATATTACTTATGTGGAATTAAACGGCGATGTGAGTAAGAATTTAGAAAGTTTTGAACGCATTATAAAATGTATGAAAGAAAGCAATATAGGCTATGGCTCGATCAATTTCCCACTAGATAGGGATCCAGTGTGTGGTTATAGTGGTGTGATAGATGAGTTTTGTCCAAAGTGCCATAGAAAAGAAGATGATGTTAAATTTGAACGCATAAGAAGAATCACGGGTTATTTAGTAGGAACGCTTGATCGTTTTAATGACGCTAAAAAAGCTGAAGTTCATGCAAGAATTAAACACGATTTTTCTTAGATTAGCTGGTGTTATAAAAGAATCCATAGTCGATGGCTATGGTTTGCGTTATGTGATTTTTACTCAAGGTTGCCCTCATCATTGCAAAGGCTGTCATAACCCACAAACGCACGATTTTAACAAAGGATATTTGCAAGATTTAGCGAGTTTATATGATGAGATTTGTAAAAATCCTTTGCTTCAAGGTGTTACTTTTAGTGGTGGAGAGCCTTTTATGCAAGCAAAAAATTTAAGCATTCTAGCAAAACACATTAAGACTTTAGGGCTTGATCTTATCATATATACAGGCTTTACTTATGAAGAGTTGTTGCAAGAAAAATCAAAAAAAGAATTACTTATCTTAGCTGATATTTTGGTAGATGGGAAGTTTATTTTAGAGCAAAAAGACTTATCTTTAAAATTTAAAGGTAGTAAAAACCAACGCATTATCGATGTAGCAAAAAGCTTAGAGCAAGGCAAAGTAATACTTTTTGAAAAATAAAGACTCATTTAGTCTTTTTTAATTTAACTATGTTAGAATGTTATAAAATTTAAAAAAGGAGAACAATATGTTTGAATTAAGAAAACTACCTTATGAAGCAGACGCTTTTGGAGACTTTTTAAGTGCAGAAACTTTTGCATTTCATCATGGCAAACACCACCAAACTTATGTAAATAACCTAAACAATCTTATCAAAGATACTGAATTTGCGGGAAAAGATTTAGTTTATATCATACAAAACTCAAATGGTGGAGTTTTTAACAACGCTGCTCAAGTGTATAATCATGACTTTTATTTTGATTGCATTAAGCCAAAAACATGCTGTGGCTGTGGCTGTTCTTTGAGTGCTGAGTTTAAAGCAGCAGTTGAAAAAGACTTTGGCTCTATGGAAAATTTAAAAGAAGAGTTTATTAAAGGAGCTACAGGGGTATTTGGTTCTGGTTGGTTTTGGTTAGTTTATAACACTCAAAATCAAAAATTAGAACTAGTAGCTACAAGCAATGCTGCTACACCTATTACTGAAGGTAAAGTTCCGCTTTTAGTAGTTGATGTATGGGAGCATGCTTACTATGTAGATCACCGCAATGCGCGCCCTGCGTATTTAGAAAAATTCTACGCGCACATTAACTGGGAATTTGTAGCAAAAGCTTATGAATGGGCTATTAAAGAAGGCATGAACTCAGTAAGCTTCTATGCAAACGAACTTCACCCTGTAAAATAATCAAGTTTTTTTAAGAAAAACCCCGTAAAATAAACTAAATACAAAAATTAGGAGGTTTTATGGAGGTTTTTCTTTCTGTCGTGGCTACTTTATTTTGTGTATTTTTAGTAGCCTATTTTATTCTTAAAAAATACAATCCTATCTTTACTTTTTTTCTCTCAGGTATTATTATCTTAATCATCATTTCTTTAGCAACTGGTGAGTCTGTGCTAAAACAAAGCTTAGGAAATCCTGTTTTTGATGTCTTTGGCTTTGTAACTCAAACTTTTAAGACAAATTTAGCTGGTGTGGGGCTTATTATAATGTCTGTTGCAGGTTTTGCAGCTTATATGAAGCACATTAATGCTTCGGCAAAGTTAGCTTTTGTAGCAAATAAACCACTAGGCAAGATTAAAAATAAATACCTAGTTTTAAGTGGAACTTTTGTAGTGGGTATGGCTTTAAAAATAGTTATTTCAAGTTACACAGGATTGTTACTTTTATTGCTTGCTTCGATTTATCCTGTTTTAATCGCCATAGGAATTCGTCCTATCACTGCTGTATCGGTTTTGTCATTAATTGCACTTGATTATGGTCCTAAAGATGGAAATTCTATAAATTTAGCAGATATGGTAGGCATTGAAAATGTTGTTGCTATGTTTTTTGAATACCAAATTTATCCTGTTATAGCTTATGTTGTTGTGATAGCTTTGCTTATTCCATTTTATTATAGTTATATGGATAAAAAAGACTTAGCAAAAGGCGTTGTGGATAATATCGAACATATGGAAATAAAAAACCCAAATTGTCCTTTATTTTATATTTTCTTGCCTTGGCTTCCTATAGTGTTTTTATTTGGTGCTTATTTTGCAAATTTATATGGATATAAAGTGAAGCTAGATGTGGTGAGTGCCAATTTTTTAAGTATAAGTTTGGTTTTTATTTTAGAGTATGTTAGACATAAAGATGCAAAAAAACTTGCAGATGATTTGATGGTGATACTAAAAGCCATGGCAGAAATTTTTGTAAGTGTTGTTTGTATTATCATTGCAGCTTCTATTTTTGCAGAAGGTATTAAAGCGTTAAAAGGTATAGAACATTTAGCCTTAGCAGTTTCTTCTATGGGAGCTTCTGCTGTGTTGCTTACTATTATAGTTTTAAGCTTTATTGTGTATTTTGCAAGTGTGATTATGGGTAGTGGGATTGCTGCTTTTAATGCTTTTGGAAGACTTGCTCCAGATATTGCTCAAAAACTAGGGATTAATCCTATCTCACTAGCTTTGCCACTTGAGATTGCTTCTTGTTTGGGGCGTGCTGCCTCGCCAATATCGGGTGGAATTTTAGCCTTAGCAGGCTTTGCAAAATTAGATCCTATAGCCATTGTTAAAAGATCTACTCCTATGTTGCTTGTAGGAATGGCTTTAAATATCCTAATAGCTTGGTATTTTGCATAAATTTAGAGTGATGGCTTTTAAGCTATCACTCTAAAACAACCCCTTCATTTAATACAACTTCGCCTATTACATAAGCATCTGAGCTTTCTAAAACTTTTCCTACATTAGATGGATCTACCACCATAACTAAACCCACACCCATATTAAAGCTTCTATACATTTCAGCCTCTTCTACACTTTGGCCTATTTGGTAAAAAATTTCAGGAGTTTTTAGATGATGTTTTCTGATGATTGCACCTATTCCTCTTGGGAAAACTCTAGGTAAATTTTCTACTAAACCACCACCTGTTATATGAGCTAGTGCATTGATGAATGGTTTTAATTTTAAAAAGTCTTTTACGTAAATTCTTGTAGGTTCAAGTAAAATATCGATTAAATTTTTACCCTCTATTTTATCATCAAACTTAAGCTTTTGTGCTTCAAATAGTACTTTTCTAGCTAAAGAATATCCATTAGAATGAAGCCCGCTACTAGGTAGAGCTAGTAAAATATCTCCATTTTTTACAAAATTTCTTCTATCGATTTCATCTTTTTCGGCCATACCCACTGAAAAACCTGCTAAGTCAAAATCATTGCTATGATACATTCCAGGCATTTCAGCAGTTTCTCCGCCTATTAAGGCACAATTTGCTTTTTTACAACCATTAGCAATTCCTGCTACGACTTTTTTAGCTACTTCTACATCTAATTTTGCAGTTGCATAATAGTCTAAAAAAAACAAAGGCGTAGCAAAATTGCAAATTAAATCATTCACACACATTGCTACTAAGTCCTCGCCTATGGTGTCAAATTTTTGACTATCAATAGCAAGACGCAACTTCGTTCCCACTCCATCAGTTGCTGCTAGCATAACAGGATTTTTAAAACCACTTGGCATAGCAAAAGCACCCGAAAAAGAGCCTATGCCACCTAAAACATTTTCATTAAAAGTTTCTTTTACTAAAGGCTTGATTGCTTCTACAAAAGCATTGCCATTGTCTATACTTACGCCCGCATCTTCATAGCTTATATTCATTTATCTTCCTTTAAGAATTTAAAAGGTATTTTAACTAAAAATGTTTTAAGGCTAAATTATGCAAAATGCTTATTTTGTAACTTCAAGTATAGCGGGTGGAAAGTCAAGCTTTATAAAAATAGTTCAAAATTTGGGTTTTGATACTTTAAGCGCAGATGTGATAGCTCATGAGCTTTTAAATGAAAATGCAAATTCCATAGCTAAGCTTTTTGATAACGATGATTTAATCATAGCAGGAAAAATAGATAGAAAAAAACTTGGAACTATTGTATTTAATGACTTAAATGCTAAAAAAAAGCTAGAAGATTTTTTACATCCTAAAATCAAAGAAGTTATTTTACAAAAAGCTCAAATTTTAGATAAAAAAAACAAGGCTTTTTTTATAGAACTGCCTTTATTTTTTGAAAATAATCACTATCAAAATTTAGGAAAAAGTATATTAATTTATGTTCCAAAAGAACTTTTACTTCAAAGATTAATGCAAAGAGATAATTTAGATAAAAACGAAGCCTTAAAAAGAATTAATTTACAACTTGATATAGAAGAAAAACTAAAAAAAGCAGATTTTGTGATAAAAAATACCTCAGGTTATGAAAATTTTGAGAAAAATGTGCTAAATTTTTTAAAACACACTTTAAAGGTTGAAAAATGAAATTTTACAAGTACTGTGCTAGCGGGAATGATTTTGTGGTGTTTGCAGATAGTGAAAAAAAAGATCGTAGCGAATTAGCTAAAATTCTTTGTAATCGTTATGAAGGCATAGGTGCTGATGGGCTTATAGTAGTTGTGCCTCATGATAGATATGATTTTGAATGGGAATTTTATAATTGTGATGGGAGCAAGGCAAGTATGTGCGGTAATGGCTCACGCGCAGCAGCTCATTTTGCTCATCATTATTTGAAAAAATCTCAATATTTAAATTTCTTAACCGGCGCAGGACTTATAAAATCTTTTGTTGATGATGATATAGTTGAAATTAAACTTAGCGGGGTAAAGGATATTAAAGAAGCTTTTGAGTATAAAGGTAGAATTTGGCAAGGCTGTAATACTGGTGTTCCGCATATAGTAACCTTTGTTGATGATTTAAACGAATTTGATGTAAATTTATGCAAAGAAGTGCGTAAAAGATACAATGCAAATGTTAACTTTGCCAAAGTAGAAGATGATGAATTTATAAGAGTTAGAACTTATGAACGTGGAGTAGAAGATGAGACTTTAGCTTGTGGTACGGGTATGGGGGCTTGTTTTTATCTAGCGTATTTAAATCAAGAGGTAAAAGATGATATTTTGGTAAAGCCAAAAAGTAATGAAAGTTTGTATTTTAGATTAGAAGAAGATCAAATATTTTTTAGAGGAAAGGTAAAGTGCTGTTTTGAAGCTGATTATAATTTTACTTAGTAGTGTTTTATTTTTAAAAGCTGAATTTATAGCAGGTTTTGATGAGCAATATTATGCTTTAAGTATAAAAGAAAAGCGTGAGGTTTTTATCAAAAAAATCAATGCTTTATTGGATATTTCTTTTAAAGAGATAGAAAAGGAAAAAGAATTTATAGAATTTTTCTTTAAAGAAGCTATAAAGAATAATTTTAGAAAGCTAAATACTAATGCTGTGCAAAAACTATGGTCTTTGAAAGAAAAATACCGTGTTAAAAATTTATATGATCACAAAGAATATCAAATGCGTGTCCAAAAGGTTCCAAAGTCTTTAGCTATAGCTCAAGCTATTATTGAAAGTGCAACTGGTACAAGTCGCTTTGCTAAAGAGGCAAATAATTTATTTGGAGAATGGACTTGGGGTGAAAAAGGTTTAGTGCCAAAGGAAAGAGGCGAGGGTAAAACTCACAAAATTCGTATATTTGATAGCTTGCAAGAAAGTGTGGATTCATACTTGCTTAATTTAAATCGCCACGATGCTTATAAGGAATTTAGAGCTTGGCGGTGGGATGCTATAAATCAAAATGAAAAACTTGATGGTAAAGAAGCGGCAAGTCATTTAGAAAAATATTCAGAGATTAAAAGTAATTACACTAAGCTTATTTTATCTATCATCGAGCAATATAAGCTTGATGAGTTAGATTAATTACCCAAGGCCCACTCATCAAAAGGTAAAATCATCACGCGCACCCCCTCAATGAAAAACTCATCTCTTTGTGAAAGCGTGATGATATAAATAGTCGAAAGTGCAAGTTGATTTTTACTAAGGATTTTTTTGACTTTTAAGCTAAGTAAATCTTTATCTTTAAAGGGTGAGCATAAAAATGCATTTTTAAGACTTGGTAAGTAAAAATCAAAATGCTTAGTATAAAAAATTTCTTGTTTAAATTTAAACAACTCACTTAAAATTAAATTTTCAAACAAAGTACTAAAGTCTTTTTGTATGCTTAGAGAATTTTTTAGTGAAAAGTCCCAAAAATATACTTTTTTTAAATTCTTTTCAAGATTTTTTACAAAATACAAAGTGTAGTTTGATTCTAGTTTTTCTATACTTTTATATAAGGTATCTTTGGAAATTTTTATACTGTTTTTTAGAGTTTTTAATAACTCATTAACGCTAAATTCACTTCCAAGTTCTAAGGCGATTTGTTTGAGTATAGTAAGCTCTAATGGGGTATAAAAGCTTTTTAAGTACGATGAGTTTGTGTTAAAGTTGTGATTTAAAATCACATTGCGCCCTGTGTGTAAAAAATAACTTACCATGGTTTTAGTGTCAACATATTTTTTGTTTAGGCTTAAAAATTCTTCAAAATCTAAATAATCTAAATGAAGTTCTTCAAACTGATCTAAGCAAAAATTACTATCACAAACGCTTATTATGATTTGCAAATTAAGATGTTTTAAACTAGCAAAGTCAAAATCATGAGTAAAGTTACAAAGTGCTAAAAATTTAATTTGCGGATTATAAGTTAAAAACGAATTTAAATTTATTAAAGCACTTGCTTGAAATTTTAAATCATCACAATCAATAAAGAGTATATTTTCACTTTTATACAAAGATAAAAAATTTAAAATCAAATTTTTCTTACCACTTGCAAAACCACCTTTTATGATGATGTTTTTATGGGTTTGGATTTGAATTTTTCTTTCATCAAATTTTTGAAATTTTGGGTAATTATCGTAAAAAAATTGTAGTGATTTCATAGATTTCTTTATACTAAATGGTGGAGCATAGCGGGTTCGAACCGCTGACCCCAACGCTGCCAGCGTTGTGCTCTCCCAGCTGAGCTAATGCCCCTTTAGATTTTGAAATCATACTATATTTTTTCTTAGATTTTCTTAATGCATAAAAAATCTTGTAAAATTTATAAAATTTAATTTTTATCCTTTTTAAAAGGAAAATAATTAAAAAAAATGCATAAATTTCTTGACATAGCAAAGTATGTTTTTATATAATCTCAACATCATTTTATATGGTGGTTAGATTCTTATGGGTCTAACGAGTTCTTTACAAAGGAAAAAATATGGAAAGAATCAGGCTTAAGCTAAAAGCTTATGACCACAGAGTTCTAGATCGCACAGTTGCAGCAATTGTAGAAGCTGTTAAAAGAACAGGTGCTGACATCAGAGGTCCAGTGCCAATGCCTACAAAAATCAAAAGATACACAGTTTTGAAATCTCCACACATCAATAAAGATTCACGCGAACAATTTGAGATGAGAATTCATGCTCGTATGCTTGATATTGTAGCAGCTACTCCAGATACAGTAGATTCACTCACTAAGCTTGACTTGGCTCCAGAGGTCAATGTTGAAGTAAGAGCTATGGGTAAATAAGGATAGAATATGGAATACATTGTAGAAAAAATTGGTATGAGTAGAACAATCAGCACACCAAGCATTCCTGTAACCTTACTTAAACTTGTTCAAACTAAAGTATGTGAAGTAGAAAATGGAAAAGCTTTGGTTGCTTATGTAAAAGGCAAAGCAAATAATAAATGCATTGCGGGTCAGCAAAAAAAATACAATCTTTCAGCTGAATATAATAGATTTGCTTCTTTAGAAGTAGCAAACACAGAAGCAGGTGATATTGATCTTAATCCTTTAAAAGAAGCTTCTATCTTAAAAGTAAGCTTTAATTCTAAAGGTAGAGGTTATAGTGGGGTTGTTAAAAGACACGGATTTGCCGGAGGTCCTGCAAGTCACGGTTCAAGATTCCACAGACGTCACGGATCAATCGGTAACCGCGAATGGCCAGGTCGTGTTCAACCAGGTATGAAAATGGCAGGTCATTATGGTAATGTAAAAGTTACTGTTAAAAATGAAGTAGTTTCATTTGATGAAGAAAATGGCATCTTAGTAGTAAAAGGTGCAGTACCAGGATTTAATGGTGCTATGGGTAAAATAAGGATTGCAAAATGAGTAAAGTAACTGTTTTAAATGATAAATTTGAAAAAGCTAGTGAACTCGATCTTCCAGCAAAATATGCAGAAGTTAATCCTCACAACCTTTATTTATATGTAAAATCTTATCTTGCTAGCCTTAGAGCAAACACAGCTCATACTAAAGGTAGAAGCGATGTAAGCGGTGGTGGTAAAAAACCATGGAGACAAAAAGGTCGTGGTGGTGCAAGAGCAGGTTCAACAAGAACGAATGTTTGGGTTGGTGGTGCTGTGGCATTTGGTCCTACAAACAATCGTAACTATTTCCAAAAAGTTAATAAAAAACAAAAACGCTTAGCGCTTGAAAGAGCATTGGCTGATAAAGCACAAAACAATGCATTATTCTCAGTAGATAGTTTAAGCATTGAAAGCGGTAAAACAAAAGATGCAAATGCAGTTATTAAAAAGCTTGGTTTAAAAGATGCTTTAATTGTAAAAGATTTACTAGATGAAAAAACACTTCTTGCTTTTAGAAACTTAGCAAATTGCTATGTAGTTGATATTAGCGAAGTAAATGCTTATTTAGTATCTGTATTTAATGCTGTTATCATTGAAAAAGCAGCGCTTGAATCTATCGTAAAAGAGGGTTAAAATGGCAGATATTACTGATATAAAAACAATTCTTTACACTGAAAAAAGCTTAAACCTTCAAGAGCAAGGTGTTGTAGTTATTCAAACTTCTCCAAAAATGACTAAAAATGGTCTAAAAGAAGTTTTAAGAGAATATTTTGGTGTAACTCCAGTAAGAATTAATTCTTTAAAAATGGATGGAAAAGTAAAGCGTTTTAGAGGTCGTGAAGGTCAAAGAAATAGCTTTAAAAAATTCTATGTTAAGCTACCAGAAGGTGTGAGCTTAGAAAGTTCGGAGGCATAAGATGGCAATTAAAACTTATAAACCATATACTCCAAGTAGAAGATATATCACAGGTGTAAGCTCTGATGATATCACAGCAAAAGCTAGTGTGCGTTCATTACTTGTAAAACTTCCAGCTCATGCAGGTCGTAACAATAATGGTAGAATCACAAGCCGTCATAAAGAAGCAGGTGCTAAAAAACTTTACAGAATTATAGATTTTAAAAGAAGAAAATTTGGTATTGAAGGTAAAGTTGAAGCAATCGAGTATGATCCATACAGAAATTGTCGTATTGCATTAATCTCTTATAGAGATGGTGAAAAAAGATACATCTTGCAACCAAAAGGTTTAAGTGTTGGCGATGTTGTTTGTGCTGCTGAAAGCGGACTTGACATTAAACCAGGTAATGCAATGAAATTAAGAAATATCCCAGTGGGTACTATCGTACACAATATCGAGTTAAAACCAGGCAAAGGCGGTCAAATGATCCGTTCAGCAGGTGCTTATGCTCAATTAATGGGTAAAGAAGAAAAATACGTTATCTTAAGACTTGCAAGTGGTGAAATGAGACAAGTTTTAGCTGAATGTATGGCAAGTATCGGTGAAGTTGGTAATGAAGAATGGTCAAACGTGACTATTGGTAAAGCTGGTAGAAATCGCCATAGAGGTATTCGTCCTCAAACAAGAGGTTCTGCGATGAACCCAGTTGATCACCCGCACGGTGGGGGTGAAGGTAAGAAAAATTCAGGCCGTCATCCAGTTACTCCATGGGGTAAACCAACTAAAGGTGCTAAAACTCGCCGTAAAAAAGCTAGCGATAAGCTAATAATTTCAAGAAGAAAAGGAAAGTAAGATGGCTAGGTCACTAAAAAAAGGTCCTTTTGTTGATGACCATGTAATGAAAAAAGTCATCGCTGCTAAAAAAGCTAACGATGGTAAGCCAATTAAAACTTGGTCTAGACGCAGCACTATTATACCTGATATGATAGGTTTAACTTTTAATGTTCATAATGGAAAAAGCTTTATCCCAGTATATGTTACTGAAAATCATATCGGTTACAAATTAGGTGAATTTGCACCTACTAGAACATTCAAGGGTCACAAAGGCTCTGTTCAGAAAAAAATAGGTAAGTAAGGGAGATTTATGAGTAGAGCGTTAATTAAATTCATAAGATTATCTCCAACTAAAGCGAGATTGATTGCTAGAGAAGTTCAAGGTATGAATGCAGAGCTTGCATTAGCTAGTTTGAAATTTATGCCAAATAAAGGTGCTAAATTTATAGCAAATGCTATTTCAAGTGCTGTAGCAAATGGCGGATTTGAAGCAAATGAAGTTGTTGTTTCAAGTTGTCGTGTTGATGCTGGTGCGGTTTTAAAAAGATTTAGACCAAGAGCTAGAGGAAGTGCTAGTCGTATTAGAAAGCCAACTTCACACATTTTGGTAGAAGTTAGTAAAGTAGAAGCAAGTGCTGAAAAAACTACAAAAGCTAAAAAAGCATCAGTGAAAAAGGAAAGCTAATATGGGACAAAAAGTAAATCCGATTGGTTTAAGACTAGGAATTAATAGAAATTGGGAATCAAGATGGTTTCCTACAAAAGCTAATTTAGCAGAAAATATTGGTGAAGATTATAAAATCAGAACTTTCTTAAAAAGAAAACTTTATTATGCAGGAATTAGCCAAATTCTTGTAGAAAGAACAGCGAAAAAATTAAGAGTAACTGTTGTAGCTGCAAGACCAGGGATTATTATTGGTAAAAAAGGTAGTGATGTTGATATTTTAAGAAAAGAACTTCAAGATTTAATCAAAAAAGAAGTTAATATCAATATCAAAGAAGAAAGAAAAGCAGGTGCTTCAGCTCAGCTTGCAGCTGAAAGTGTTGCTACTCAACTTGAAAAAAGAATTGCTTTTAGAAGAGCAATGAAAAAAGTAATTCAAGGAGCGCAAAAAGCAGGTGCTAAAGGGATTAAAGTTTCAGTTTCAGGCCGTTTAGGTGGTGCTGAAATGGCAAGAACTGAATGGTACTTAGAAGGTCGTGTTCCACTTCACACTTTAAGAGCAAAAATTGATTATGGTTTTGCAGAAGCACATACTACTTATGGAAACATAGGTATTAAGGTATGGATCTTCAAAGGTGAAGTTTTACAAAAGGGTGTTCAACCTGAAAAAACCGAAGAAAACGCTCCAGCTAAAAAAACTAGAAGAGCAAGAAGAGGTAAATAATCATGTTAATGCCAAAAAGAACAAAATATCGTAAAATGATGAAAGGGCGTAACAGAGGTTATGCCAACAGAGGGACTGAATTTACTTTTGGTGATTTTGCCCTAAAAGCAACTGAAGCTGGTCGTATCAATTCACGTCAAATCGAAGCAGCTCGTATTGCTTTAACTCGTTTTGTAAAAAGACAAGGTAAAACTTGGATTAGAGTTTTCCCAGATAAACCTCTAACTAAAAAACCTTTAGAAACTCGTATGGGTAAAGGTAAAGGTGCAGTTGAGGAATGGGTAATGAACATTAAACCAGGTCGTATCATTTATGAAATGGCAGGGGTTAATGAAGAAATGGCAAGACAAGCTTTAACTTTAGCGATGCACAAATTGCCATTTAAAACTAAGTTTGTTACAAGAGAGAGCCAAAATGAAATATACTGAGATTAAAGATAAAACAGCAGGTGAGCTTGCAACAATGCTAAAAGAAAAAAAGGTGCTTTTATTTACTTTAAGACAAAAGCTAAAAACAATGCAGCTAACTAATCCTAAAGAGATTAGCGAAGTTAAAAAAGACATCGCTAGAATCAATACTGCAATTAGCGCTTTAAAATAAGGATAGAAAATGGCATTTAAAAGAGAAATTCAAGGCGTTGTTGTTCAAATTGCTGGAGATAAAACAGCAACAATTTTGGTTGAAAGAAAAGTGGTTCACCCAAAATACAGAAAAATCGTAAAACGCTTTAAAAAATATTTAATTCATGATGAAAGAAATGAACTTAAAGTGGGAAATACTGTAGTTGCTATTGAATGTAGACCACTTTCTAAGAGAAAATCATTTCGCTTAAAAACTATAGTATCAGCAGGAGTTGAGTAATGATTCAAAGTTTTACTAGGCTTGCAGTTGCTGATAATAGCGGTGCAAAAGAATTAATGTGTATTAAGGTTTTAGGTGGTAGTAAAAGAAGATACGCTACTGTTGGTGATGTAATCGTTGCATCTGTAAAAAAAGCTCTACCAAATGGTAAAGTTAAAAAAGGTCAAGTAGTAAAAGCAGTTATCGTTAGAACTAAAAAAGAAATTCATAGAGATAATGGTTCTTTAATTCGTTTTGATGAAAATGCAGCAGTTATTCTTGATGCTAAAAGAGAGCCTATCGGAACGCGTATTTTTGGACCAGTAGGTCGTGAAGTAAGATATGGTGGCTTTATGAAAATTGTTTCACTAGCACCGGAGGTGTTGTAATGAAATTAAAAATTAAAAAGAATGATATGGTAAAAGTTATCGCAGGCGATGACAAAGGCAAAACAGGTAAAGTTTTAGCAGTATTTCCTAAAACAAATAAAGTAATTGTTGAGGGTTGCAAAATCGCTAAAAAAGCTGTTAAGCCAAGTGATAAAAATCCAAACGGCGGTTTTATCAATAAAGAAATGCCAATGGATATTTCAAATGTAGCAAAGGCAGGAGAATAAGATGATGAGATTAAAAGAAAAATATACTCAAAATATCAAACCTGCTTTAGTAAAAGAATTTGATATCAAAAATCCTATGCTTATTCCTTTTATTGAAAAAGTTGTAATCAGCGTAGGTGCTGGGGAATTAGCAAAAGATCAAAAAGTATTACAAAATGTTGCAGATACTATTTCATTGATCGCTGGACAAAAAGCAGTTATCACAAAAGCTAAAAAATCAGTTGCTGGTTTTAAAGTGAGAGAAGGCTTCCCAGTAGGTGTAATGGTAACATTAAGAAAAGACAATATGTATGCTTTCTTAGATAAGCTTATTACTATAGCTCTTCCTCGTGTTAAAGACTTTAGAGGTCTTCCAAGAGATGGTTTTGATGGAAGAGGAAACTATAACTTTGGTTTAGATGAGCAGTTAATGTTCCCAGAAGTTGAATATGATAAAATCTTAAGAACTCATGGTATGAACATTTCTATCGTTACAACAGCAAAATCAGATAAAGAGGCACAAAAATTATTAGAATTATTTGGCGTGCCATTTGCAAAAGGAAAGTAATATGGCTAAAAAATCAATGATTGCAAAAGCTGCCCGCAAACCTAAATTTAGCGTTAGAGGGTATACTAGATGCCAAATTTGTGGAAGACCACATTCAGTTTATAGAGATTTTGGAATTTGTAGAGTTTGCTTAAGAAAAATGGCAAATGAAGGTTTAATTCCTGGTCTTAAAAAAGCAAGTTGGTAAGAGGAAAGAACCATGATAAATGATTTAATTTCAGATTCACTAACAAGAATTAGAAATGCAGGGATGAGAAGATTAGAAACTACTCAACTTTTGCATTCTAAAGTTATCGAAGCTTTACTTGGAATTTTCCAAGCTAAAGGTTATATTGAAAGCTTTAATGTTATTGAAGAGGATAAAAAGAAATTCATCAATGTAGTTTTAAAATACGATGAAAAAGGTAAAAGCGTAATTAACGAAGTTAAGCGTATTTCTAAACCTGGTCGTCGTGTTTATAAAGGCAAAGATGAGATCAAAAGATTTAAAAACGGTTATGGTACTATCGTAGTAAGCACTTCAAAAGGTGTTTTAGCTAACGACGAAGCTTACAAAGCAGGCGTTGGCGGCGAAGTTTTATGTACTATTTGGTAAGAGTTTCTACTTTTTATGGTATTCGGTATCCATTCTTATAAAGTAGTCATATCGTAGACAAGTAAAAAGGAAAAATGAATGTCTCGTATAGGTAAACAACCAGTTGCTATTCCAAGTGGAGTAGAAGTAAAATTAGAAGGTAACTTGCTAAAATTCAAAAAAGGAAATTTAGCAAAAGAGCTTGATACAAAAGCAAATGTTAATGTTGAGATTAAAGAAGGACAAATTCTTTTCTCTCCTAAAGGTGAAGATAGACAAAGTAGAGCTTATTGGGGAACTTATAGAGCTTTAGCTCAAAACATCATCATCGGTTTAACTGATGGTTTTAGCAAAACTTTAGAAATCAACGGTGTTGGTTATAAAGCTGCGTTAAAAGGTAAAGTTCTTGAACTTGCTTTAGGTTTTTCTCATCCTATCAACTATGCTATTCCAGAAGGCATAGAAATTACTGTTGATAAAAACAATGTTATTATCAAAGGTAGTGATAAACAAGTGGTAGGTCAAGTTGCTGCTCAAATTCGTGAATTTAGACCACCTGAGCCTTACAAAGGAAAAGGTGTTAAATATTCAGATGAGCGTATTATCCGCAAAGCTGGTAAGACATCTAAGAAGTAAGGATAGAATATGAGAGCAAATGTATTAAAAAGAAAAATATCTTTAAGAATTAAAAGAAAAAAAAGAATTAGAGCAAAAATTTCAGGAACACAAGCTCTTCCAAGAGTTTCTGTTTTCAAATCAAACAGAACTTTATATATCCAAGCTATCGATGATGTTAAAGCAGTAACTTTAGCAGCAGTAGATGGAAGAAAAATTGGTGTTAAAGCAAATAAAGAAGGCGCTAAAAAAATAGCAGCTGAATTTGCAAAAGTTTTAAAAGCTAAAAACATAGAAGAAGCAGTGTTTGATAGAAATGGTTATTTATACCATGGTGTGATTGCAGCTTTAGCTGAAGCACTAAGAGAAAACGGAATCAAACTATAACCCAAAAGGAAGATCGATGGAAAAATATAATAGAGAAGAATTTGAAGAAGTAATCGTCGATATCGGCAGGGTTACTAAGGTTGTTAAAGGTGGTAGAAGATTTAGATTTACTGCTTTAGTTATCGTTGGAAATAGAAAAGGTTTAGTTGGTGTGGGCTATGGAAAAGCTAAAGAAGTTCCAGATGCTATAAGAAAAGCAGTTGATGATGCTTTTAAAAACATTGTTGAAGTTAAAACAAAAGGTTCAACTATCCCTCATGATGTAGAAGTAAAATACAACGCAAGTAGAATTTTACTTAAACCAGCAAGCGAAGGTACAGGGGTTATTGCAGGTGGTTCAACACGTCCTATCGTGGAACTTGCAGGTATTAAAGACATTTTAACTAAGTCTTTAGGTTCAAATAATTCAGCAAATGTTGTGCGTGCTACTATCAAAGCACTTACAATGCTTAAAGGATAATCAATGAATTTAACAAAAGCACCAGGTTCAACACATAAAACCAAAAGAATAGGCCGTGGTCAAGGTAGTGGTATGGGTAAAACTTCTACTAAAGGTGGAAAAGGCCAAACTGCTAGAAAAGGTTATAATGAAAAAAGAGGTTTTGAAGGGGGTCAACAACCACTTCAAAGACGTTTACCAAAGGTAGGCTTTACTTCTAAATTTGAAAAACCTTATGTGATTAATGTTGAAAAAATCACAGCAATCAAAGAGCTTAGCGAAATTACATTTGAAACAATCAATAGCATTCATAAGCTTTCAAAAAATGTAAATAAAGTTAAGCTTATTGGAGCAAGCGCTAAAGATCTTGCTAGTAAAATTAAAGACGAGAAGATTACTTTTAGCGGACAAAAATAATGAATAAAACATTGACAAATAAAATTCTCATAACATTGGCTTTTTTATTCGCTTATAGAATATTAGCTTATGTTCCAGTTCCGGGGGTTAATGTCAGTGTTATCAAGGAATTTTTTGATTCTAATGCATCTAATGCATTAGGCTTGTTTAATATGTTTAGTGGAGGTGCTGCTGAAAGACTTAGCATCATCTCTCTAGGCATTATGCCTTATATTACTGCTTCGATTATTATGGAGCTTTTAGCGGCAACTTTTCCTAATATAGGAAAAATGAAAAAAGAACGTGATGGTATGCAAAAATATATGCAAATTATCCGTTATGCTACTATAGCTATCACTTTGATACAAAGTATAGGCGTTTCTATAGGCTTACAAAGTCTTCATGGAAAAGCAGGTCAATCAGCCATTATGATTGATATGAATACTTTTATCGCACTTTCTGCTGTTTCTATGCTTGCAGGTACCATGCTTTTGATGTGGATAGGTGAGCAAATCACTCAACGCGGTATAGGAAATGGTATTTCTTTAATTATCTTTGGTGGTATTGTTTCTACAATTCCAGGTGCAATTAGTGGAACAGTAAATTTGGTAAATACAGGTGAGATGAATTTCTTGACTATCATTGCCATTTTAGTTGTAATTTTACTTACTATTTGGGCTATTATAGTAGTAGAACTTGGAGAAAGAAGAATTCCTATTTCTTACTCAAGAAAAGTAATCATGCAAAATCAAAACAAACGCATTATGAACTATATACCTATTAAGATCAACTTAAGTGGTGTTATTCCTCCTATTTTTGCAAGTGCGATTTTGATGTTTCCAAGTACTATTTTACAAACAAGTACAAATGAATATGTGTTAAAAATTTATGACTTTTTAAATCCAAATGGATTTTTCTTTCATATTTTAACATTCTTACTTGTTATTTTCTTTGCGTATTTTTATGCATCAATTGTATTTAATGCAAAAGATATAGCTGAAAATCTTAAAAGACAAGGTGGTTTCATACCAGGTATTAGACCAGGTGAAGGAACTGCAAATTATCTTAATGAAGTAGCGTCAAGACTTACCTTGTCAGGTTCTATTTATTTAGGGCTTGTAGCTACATTACCATGGCTTATTGTGAAGTTGTTTGGTGTGCCTTTTTATTTTGGTGGAACTTCTGTTTTGATTGTAGTTCAAGTAGCACTTGATACAATGAGAAAAATCGAAGCTCAAATTTATATGAATAAATACCAAACTTTAAGTGCAGTAGGCTTATAAGAAAGTAGATTTTCTACTTTCTTCCTTTTTAAAGGATTTTGATGAGACTAGGCGTTTTTGATAGCGGTGTAGGTGGGCTTAGTGTTTTAAAATCTTTACTTCAAGCAAAACTTTTTAAAGAATATATTTACTATGGGGATACTGCAAGAGTGCCTTATGGGGTTAAAGATAAAGAAACCATCATTAAATTTTCCCTAGAAGCTTTAGAATTTTTCAAAGAAAAAAAAGTCGATATGCTTATTATTGCGTGCAATACAGTTAGTGCGCATGCTTTAGAAATTCTAAAAGCAAATGCACCATTTCCGGTTCTTGGAGTTATAGAAGCAGGAGTTTTAGCGGTTAAAAACTCTTTAGAAGATAAAAACTCTAATATATTAGTCATTGCAACACAAGCTACCGTGGATTCTCACGCTTATAAACAAGCTTTAATCAAAGAAGGTTTTTTAAAAGTGGAAGAAAAAGCAACTGGGCTTTTTGTACCTATGGTTGAAGAAGGGATTTTTCAAGGAGATTTTTTAAAAGCTGCTTTTGAGTATTATTTTAATAAGCTCAAATTTCACCCTAATGCTTTAATCTTAGCATGCACACATTTTCCCTTAATCGCTCATTCTTTGGAAGAGTATTTTGGTAAAAACACAAAACTTATTCATTCAGGTGAAGCTATAGCTTTGCAATTACAGCAAGAATTTAACTTAACATCAATCCAAGAAGAAGCTAATATTGAATTTTATGCTTCAAGTGATGTAGAAAAACTAAAAAAAATTGCAAATTTATGGCTTTAAATTAATGGTTATTTACTAAAGTATTTTTTATATTTATAATTTATTTTTATTTAAACATAGTTGCATTATAATCTTTATCATTTCTAATGAAAGGACTAACATGAAAAAAATGTTAATGTGTGCAGCTATGGCACTAAGTTTAGGAGCAGGAATTTTGGAAGCAAAACCAAAAGTTGCGATTTTAGCTACAGGTGGAACTATCGCTGGTTCGATTGATAGTTCAGTAGCTACTACAGGTTATACAGCTGGAGTTTTGGGGGTTGATGCTTTGATTAAGGCAGTGCCTCAAATTCAAGATTTAGCAGTAATTAGCGGAGATCAAATTGCTAATATTGATAGCAAAGATATGACAAATGAAATTTGGCTAAAACTTGCTAAAGAAGTTAATAGACTTTTAAAATCTGATGTAGATGGAGTTGTAATTACTCATGGTACTGATACTATGGAAGAAACTGCATATTTCCTAAATTTAACCGTAAAAAGCGACAAGCCTGTTGTTTTGGTTGGTGCAATGCGCCCATCAACTGCAATTAGTGCAGATGGTCCTAAAAATCTTTACAACGCTGTAGCATTAGCAGCAAATCCTCAAGCAAAAAATAAAGGCGTAATGGTGGCTATGAATGATAGAATTCAAAGTGCCAGAGGCGTTATGAAAACTCATAGTTTAAATGTAAATGCATTTAGCTCACCAGATATGGGTGATATGGGTTATATAGTAGATGGAAAAGCATTTTTCTATAATACTAATACAAAATTACACACCAAAAAATCTCCATTTGATGTTAGCAAACTAAAAGAACTACCAAAAGTAGATATTCTTTATAGTTATGCAAATGATGGTAGTGGTGTTGCAGCAAAAGCTTTGTTTGAAAATGGAACCAAAGGTATAGTTGTAGCTGGAACAGGTGCTGGTAGTATTCATGATTATCAAAAAGATGTATTAAAAGAATTGCTTAAAAAAGGTCTTAATGTAGCAGTAAGCTCACGCGTAGTAGCTGGTAGAGTTGCAGTAAGTGATACTGATGCAAAACTTGGTTTCATTGATACAGGTGATATGAGTCCTCAAAAAGCTAGAGTATTATTAATGCTTGCCCTAACTAAAACAAGTGATCCTAAGAAAATCCAAGAATATTTCTTAAAATACTAAAACCTTTAACACCCAAATGCTAAAATAACATTTGGGTGGATTTTTCAATAAAAATCTTACTTAATTAATCACAAGGATATTAAATGAAACAATATGAAAGTTATAAATGCCAAAAATGTGGCAATGAAGTAGAAGTACAAAATGTAGGTGGTGGAAAGCTTAGTTGCTGTGGTCAAGAAATGGAGTGTATTACTAAAGATTTAACAGCTGTAAATTTAATGAAAGCTTTTGCTGGAGAATCTATGGCAAGAAATAAATATGATTTATTTGCAGATATTGCTCAAGAAGAAGGTTGGCATGCTATTGCAAAACATTTTAGAGAAGCTGCAGAAAATGAAAAATGGCACGCAAGAGCTGAATTTAAAGCTTATCATGAATTAGTAGATGGTAAAGCTTTAGAAGAAACTGCTAAAAATTTAATCTGCGCAGCAGAGGGCGAAAACTATGAGCATACTACTATGTATCCAAATTTTGCAAAAATCGCAGAAGATGAGGGCAAAAGAAATATAGCAAGATTATTTACAGCTATAGGTAAAGTAGAAATTGAACATGAAAGAGAATATCTAGCGCTTAAAAAAATGCTTGAAGAAGAAGATTTCTTTAACTCAGAAGTAGAAGAATTATGGGTTTGTGAAGTTTGTGGGCATATACACCGTGGTAAAAAAGCACCAAATGCCTGTCCTTTATGTAAAGCTCCAAAAGAATACTTCAAACGCGAATTTTTAGGATAATTTTAAAAACCTTGATAAAAATGATAAAATATTTTATTTTTATCAAGGTTTAATATGCAAATTCTAACTCATCCTTTCAAACCTTTTTTTGATGAAAACTCAAAAGTTTTAATACTAGGTTCTTTTCCATCTATTAAATCAAGAGAAGAAAATTTTTATTATCAACATAGCAAAAATCGTTTTTGGCGTATTTTTGAAATATTATTTGAGTGTGAGTTAAAAACAGTACAAGTTCAAAAAGCTTTTTTAAAAGCAAATCATATAGCACTTTGGGATGTTATAGCAAGTTGTAAGATAAAAAATTCAGATGATAAAACTATTTCTTATGCTAAAGCAAATGATATAAATATGATTTTAGATAAGGCAAATATAGAAAAAATTTGTGTATTAGGTAAAGTTGCAAGTAAATATTTTGCTAAATTTTATCCTGAGCAAGAATTTTTTGAACTCCCTTCAAGCTCTCCTGCTAATATGAATTATTCTTTAGAAAATTTAGTAGAAAAATATAGCATTATAAAGGAAAGATAATGGCTTTAGTTGGAGTAGATGAGGCTGGACGCGGGGCTTTGGCTGGAGATATGCACATAGGAGCTTGCAAGCTTTTAAAAAATATTGATGGTTTGGCTGATTCTAAAAAATTAAGCGCAAAAAAAAGAGAAGAATTATATGAGCAAATTCTTTCTAGCTCAAATTTTTTAATCCTTGCTTTTTCGCCTTTGCAGATTGATACTTTGGGGCTTAGTCAGTGTTTGCAACTAGCTTTAAAAATCATAAAAAAACACTTTAATCAAGATGAGATTTTATATGATGGAAATTTAAATTATGGGGTTTTAGGTATAAAAACCATGATTAAAGCTGATATGAAAGTACAAGAAGTTTCAGCAGCTAGTATATTAGCCAAGGTAAGTCGTGATCAAAAAATGTGTTATTTTTCTAAATTATATAATCATTATGATTTTGATAAACACAAAGGTTATGGTACAAAAGCTCATATAGAAAAAATTAAAGCATTTGGTTATTCGCCCTTGCACCGCAAAAGCTTTATGCTAAAGTGTTTTGAGAAAAGCTTATTTGACTAAGCCTTTCTTTTTATAGAAGAAAATTTATCCTTTGCAAATAAAAATGCAAATAACAAAGCAGGTAAAACAAAAATCGCAGAAAATAAAGCATTAAATTCAATTCCAAAATAAGTTAGAACCAAACCACCAATAAATGAAGCAAGGGCAATACCTATGTTAAATGATGCTTCATTAACACTTACGGTGCTTTCTTGAGCTTTATATGTATATCTTTTAGCTTTTGTTATACTTAAGACTTTAAAAGCTGATATGGTTGAAAAAGAGAAAAAGCCTATTAAAGACAAAGAGATAATGACTAAAATTTGAGAGTGCATGGTAAATAAAAAGCTAAGATAAATCAAAACTTGCATGCTAAGTATAATTCTTAAAGAATAAACAGCACCATATTTATCCACCATTTTTCCACCCCACAAATTTCCAAAAATCGCACAAATTCCATAAAAAAGCAAAATATATCCACTCATGCTAACATCAAATCCACTTTTTTCAACCAATAACTTTTGCAAATAAGTATAGAGTATAAAATGTGCTCCACAACCACATATAGAAATAGTATAAGTTTTTAAAAGATTGACGTTAGAAAAAGCAGGAATAAAATCTTTAAATTGAATAGAATTTGAGTTTATATTTTTCGGCATTAAAAAATAAATTCCACAAAGTGCGAGCATGCTTAAAATGAAAATCAACAAAAAGATGTATTTAAATCCAAAATAATGTCCAATAAACGTTCCTATAGGAACCCCGCTTATTAAAGCAACTGTAAGTCCTGTAACCATTATCGCGATTGCTTGGCTTTTTTTATCTTTGGGTGCAATAGATACAATAGCCAAAGTAGCGATAATATAAAACACACCATGCTGTGTTCCTGCTATAAATCTCGCAAAAGCGCTAAGATAAAAACTATCACTAAAAAATATTACTAAATTTGCACATGCAAAAATTAATATATTAACAAGTAATTGCACATGTCTTTTATAAGGACTAAGAAAGACAGTGAATGATAAAGCACCAACCACAACCCCTATAGCATATAAAGTCGTAAGCCACCCTGCGCTTTTTGCATCGATATTAAAATGATTTTGTATATCTATTAAAACTCCAGCCATGACAAATTCAGTTACTCCCATACAAAAAGAACTAAGTGCTAGAGCAAAAACAGCTTTTTTGTAATTTGTCATATTGTTTTTCCTTAAAAATTTAATCAAAATCGCTGATTATATCAAATTTAAAGCATAAAAACCCAAGTAATTTTATGAAAAAAAATCATTAATATGTGTATTTTTGATAATTTTTCATTAATAATTAATATAATTTTTTAAAGTTTGAGCTATTTTAAGAAATTTTAATTTTTTTATATATATAGTAATATGAAAATTTTTATTATTTTTTACAAGGAGAAAATGTGGATAATCTTAAGTGGAATTCTTTTGATACGCGTTGGATGCTTTCTCTTTTTGGGACTGCAGTTGGTGCGGGGATTTTATTTTTACCTATTAAGGCGGGTGTTGGTGGTTTTTGGCCAGTTGTTGTGATGGCTTTGATTATTTTTCCGATGGTATATTTAAGCCATAGAGCCTTAAGCCGTTTTGTATGCCAAGCAAATGGCAATGATAAAGACATTACTCATGCGGCTGAAGAGTATTTTGGTAGAAAAGTAAGTATTTTTATTTCTGTGCTTTATTTCTTTGCAATTTTCCCAATTTGTTTAGCGTATTGTGTAGGTATAACTAATACTTTTGAGAGTTTTATTTATAATCAATTCTTACCACTTTTAGATCCAAATGGTTCTTTTGCAAGTGCAATTAGTGCTATGTATCAAACAAGTGTTAATGAACAAGGAAAAACTATAGCTAATTTACTTCCTTTTTATAGAGCGCTTTTTGCTTTTGTTTTGGTAAGTATTTTTATGCTTATTATGCTTTTTAGTGAAGAATTAATCACTAAAGTATGCGAATGGCTTGTGTATCCTTTATGTGCTATTTTATTTTTATTTTCTTTATATCTTATTCCACAATGGTCATTTGAAAGTTTTAGCGCTATTCCTGGTACGAAAGAATTTATCACTATAGTGTGGCTAACTTTACCAGTTTTAGTGTTTTCGTTTAATCACTCACCGGCTATTTCTACTTTTTCTCTAAGTGTAAAAAGAGAATATCCTGAAAATTCGGTACAAAAAGCAAATCAAATTTTGCTTAGAACCTCTGTAATGTTACTTGCTTTTGTTATGTTTTTTGTGGTATCTTGTGTGCTTTCTTTAACTCCAGCTGAACTTGCTGAAGCTAGAGCGCAAAACATACCTGTGCTTTCTTATTTTGCTAATAAGCTTGATAATCCATTTATTTCTTATGGTGGTCCATTAATCGCATTTTTAGCGATTTCTAGTTCATTCTTTGGTCATTATTTTGGTGCTAGAGAAGGTGCTTATGGTATAGTTAGAAAATGCTGCAAATTAGCAGGTAATGAAAACCCTGATTTGAAAAAAATCGCAGTTTATTCTACTTTAGTAATGTATATTGTTATGTTAATTACTGCTTATGTAAATCCAAGCATTTTAGGTTTTATTGAAAGCTTAGGTGGTCCAATTATTGCTGCAATCTTATTCTTAATGCCTATGATTGCAATTTACACTGTTTCTAAAATGAAAAAATTCCAAAATAAAGCTTTAGATGCATTTGTATTTATCACAGGTATTTTGACAATTATCACTGTAATTTATACTTTTTAAGGTGTTAGTGAATGAGTAGTAATTTAAGTATATTTAAAGTTGGTGTTGGTCCTTCATCTTCTCATACCTTAGGACCAATGCTAGCGGGTAATATGTTTTGTGAAAAGATTAAAGATAAAATCACGCAAATTACAAAAATTCAAATCAAACTTTATGGCTCTTTATCGCTTACTGGTAAAGGCCATTTAAGTGATAAGGCTATTATATGGGGTTTGAGTGGCTTAAGAGCAAAAGAACTCAACGCTGCTTTGCAAGATCGTGTGTTTAATAAAATTTTACAAGATAAAATTTTGGTTTTAAATGCTCAAAAAGAATTAAATTTTGATTATGATAAAGATTTGATTTTTGAAAAAGACTTTTTACCTTTACATGAAAATGGGTTAAAAGTAAGTGCTTATGATGAAAATGGAGAAATCATTGCTGAAGAAATTTATTATTCAGTGGGTGGTGGTTTTGTTATGAGTGAAGCTGAGCTTCAAAAACACAAAGATGGGGCTTGTGAGCAAAAACATACTAAATTAGAACTTGATGTTAACAATGCAAGTGATGCTTTAAAAATTTGTGAAGAAAAATCATGGGATCTAGCAAAACTTTCTTATGAATATGAGCTTCAATTTCATACCAAAGAAGAAATTAGAGCTTATTGTTTAGAAATTTGGGAAGTAATGCAAGAAGTTTATTATAATGGTATTCATCCAAGTTCAGATTTTCTTCCAGGAAATTTGCACTTAAAGCGCCGTGCTAAAGGGCTTAATGAGCGTTTGGCTATGACAAGCGATCCTTTGGGGATTATTGATTTTATTTCTTTGTATGCTATTGCTATTGCAGAGGAAAATGCAAGTGGAGCTAGAGTAGTAACTGCTCCAACCAATGGAGCTTGTGCTGTTGTGCCTGCTGTAATGCTTTATCTTAAAAACCATACGGTTGGTTTTAATGATGAAAAGGCTATTAATTTTTTACTAACTGCTATGTTAATAGGTTCTTTTTATAAGAAAAATGCAAGCATAAGTGGTGCTGAAGCTGGCTGTCAAGCTGAAATTGGTAGTGCAAGTTCTATGGCAGCAGGAGCTATGGCCACTGTGATGGGTTTTGATGCAAAGATAGCTTGTAATGCTGCTGA
This sequence comes from Campylobacter sp. RKI_CA19_01116, assembly GCF_025771405.1. Taxonomy (NCBI): domain Bacteria; kingdom Pseudomonadati; phylum Campylobacterota; class Epsilonproteobacteria; order Campylobacterales; family Campylobacteraceae; genus Campylobacter; species Campylobacter sp. RKI_CA19_01116. The sequence continues at coordinate 41,017 of NZ_JAKMQF010000005.1, read as the reverse complement.
AATTGCGATGGAACACCATTTAGGATTAACTTGTGATCCAGTAAGTGGTTTAGTGCAAATTCCTTGCATAGAAAGAAATGCCTTTGGAGCGATTAAAGCTATTTCAGCTGCTAGAATGGCAATGAGTAGAAAATCAACCCCAAAAGTAAGTCTTGATGAGGTTATAAAAACTATGTATGAAACCGGCAAGGATATGAACTCAAAATACAAAGAAACTTCCTTAGGTGGTTTAGCTACTAATCTTACAAGTGTATGTTAAAACCTTAAGTTTTAGAACTTAAGGTTTTTTCCTTAAAGCTTTTAAAAGCGCATAAATGCTAAATTTTTAAAAATTTTAAGGAAAACATAAATGATAGAAATCAAAAAACCAGCAGAGATAGAAAAACTACGCAAAGCAAATGAGCTTGTAGCTAGAACGCTTGATTATCTAGAAACTATCATAGTTCCAGGTATGAGTTTAAAAGAAATTGATATTAAAGCGGAAGAATTTATACTTGATCATGGTGCAAAACCATCTTTTAAAGGTTTGTATGGTTTTCCAGGCAGTATTTGTATCTCGCTTAATCAAGCTTGCATTCATGGTGTAGGCGATGAGCGTATTTTAAAAGAAGGCGATATTTTAGGGCTTGATGTGGGTACTTGCATAGATGGATATTATGGAGATGCAGCAAGGACTATACCTATAGGTAAAATTTCAGCTACTGATGAGGCGTTAATTGCTTGTGCTAAAGATGCTTTGTATTATGCTATAGATATTATCAAAGAGGGTATGCGTTTTAAAGAGCTTTCTTATGAACTTGGTGAGTTTATTACTAAAAGAGGATTTGTGCCTTTGAAAGGTTATTGTGGCCATGGTATAGGTAAAAAACCACATGGTGAGCCTGAAATTCCAAATTATTTAGAACCAGGAGCTAGTGCAAAAAGTGGCCCTAAAATCAAAAATGGTATGGTATTTTGCATAGAGCCTATGGTATGTCAAAAAGATGGCACACCAGTGCATTTAAAAGGTAATTGGGAAGCAGGAAGCAAAGATGGTTTAAATGCTGCTCATTATGAGCATTGTGTTGCTATTATAAATGGTAAGGCAGATATTTTATCTAAGTAAGAAAGTTTAATCTTTCTTACTCGAATGTTTTTAGTTTTTCTGAAAGTTTAGAAGCATTCTCTAAAACATCTTGTGAAATTTGTGTTAAATCAAGGGAGTAATTTTTAACACAATTTGCAAGCTCAGTTACTTTTTCTATATTTTGTTCTAGCTCATTCATTTTAGCTTTTGATTCATCGCTTTTTTCTTCCATGATTTTAGTAGAATGAATACTTGTTTTTAATTTTTCTATAGAAGTTCCAACCTCACCTTGTAAGATATTAGCTTTGTTAGAAGTATCATTCATGGATTGATGAATTCCATCCATCAAGCTTTTATTATCATTGATTTGTTGTACTATAGTTCTTACGGTTGTTTCTATGGCAACCAAAGACTTTGTGGTTTTATCTGCTAGATTTCTAACTTCATCTGCAACCACAGCAAAGCCACGTCCATGCTCACCTGCACGCGCTGCTTCAATAGCTGCATTTAGCGCAAGCAGGTTGGTTTGATCGGCTATATCTTTTATGGTTGTAGTAACTTCTACGATGCTATCAGCACTTTGTACCAACATATCCATAGCGCTTAAAACACTTTGTTCTTTTTCGCCGCTTAATAATATAAGCTCTACTAATTCTTTAAGTGTAAGCTCAACTTTAGCCATTACTTCTTGCATACCATGCATATCATTTATAGTGTTTTTAGCTAAATTTTGTGTTAAGTCTATATGGCTTTCTAAGATAGAACTTATTTCATGGACATTAGAAATTTGTTCATGTTGTAAAAGTGAACTTTGCTGTAAAACTTCAGCATTTTGAGAAAGCTTTTGTGAGCTTTTGTGACTTGAATTTGCAGTTTGTATAGCTTCTAAAACCGAATTTTGCACTATTTGTATAAAAGAGTTTATATAGCCAGCACTTGTTGCTAATTCACTTTTTTTATCAATATCTAATCTTGCACTTAAATTCGCATGCTCGCCAGCTAAGTTTGCACTTAGTTTTTCAAGTAAAGATATAGGTATGATTACTTTTTTTAATGTTAAAAGTATGAAGAAAATCAATACAGCTAAGGTGAATAAGAAAATTCCTATAGCGGTGTAAAGATTGTATTTGTTGTTAAGATTAATTTCTTGAGCAATGAAATTTTTATGAGATATGATTTCTTTTTGTAATTCTTGATCAAGAAAACTTTGAGAATTATCTTTTAAAATTTTAATCTGACTTAGTATCATTTTACAATGTGTGCTAAAAAGTTCAAATAATTCTTGTGGAAGCTGTGGATCGTTTGTGTTTAAATTTGCTACTAAACTTTGGAGACGATTTTGTGCTAAAGGTTCTAGTATATCCATAGTTCCTATGATGCTTAATATATCCCCGATAGATTCTATTTGTCTAGCTTCTTGAGCAGTAAGTGCTAGCTTGTTTGTTTGTTTAATGATTTCTTGTTGAATTTCATAAAGATAAAGTTTTGAATTTATAGCAATAGAATTAGCTGATTTAAAATGCTGTAATTGAGCATTTTTTTTCTCAAAAATCGTTTGTATTTTTTTAGTGTCTATTTTATTGGCTTTTAAAATTGCTAAAGTATTTTCAAAATCTTGTATTAAAGCAACGCTAGTGTCATAATTTTGTAAATTGAGTTTATTTTTAAAAATCTCATCTATTTTGGTATCTAGAATTTCTAATTTTTGAAAAGAACCCATGATGAGTGAATTTCTTTTTGTGGTGTTGTAGGTATTAAAGATAAATAAAGTCAAAGTTAAAAGTAACACCAAAACCACTATAGACAAAGCGATGAATTGTTTTAAAAAAGAAAAAGATTTTTTATTTGAGTGGGTCATGGTATTCTCCTGTTAAAGAATTTAAAAAAGCAACTATATCATCAACCACATCTTGTTCTAAAAATTTACCAAGTTGATAATAAGCCATAAATTGCACGCAAGCATCAAGTGTTGGCATGGAGCCATCATGAAAATAAGGAGCAGTTTTGGCTATATTTCTAAGGCTTGGCACTTTTACTACAAATTGATCATGAGGATCTTGGGTAATCTCATAGCGCCCTTTCCAGTTTGTTCCATTATCATAAGGTACAAATACTCCCATTTTTTGATACATATTGCCACCTATATTTTGACCTTGATGGCATGCTATACAACCATTTGATAAAAAAGCATTGTAACCTCTTTTTGCTTGCTCGCTTATTGCATTTTTATCACCTTTTAAGTAGCGATCAAAAGGAGAATTTGGAGTGAGTAAGGTTTTTTGAAACTCAGCTAAAGCGTGTGTTATATTTTCAAAGCTAATTTCTCCATAAAGTTTTTTAAACTCTTTTTCATAAATTGGGTTAGCTTTTACAATTTGTACTACTTCATTTTCATCTTTTAAGCCCATTTCTTTGGGATTTAATAAAGGATGTTTGGCTTGATCTTGCAAGTCTTTTGCATTGCCTCTCCAAAATTGAGATAGATTAAAAACAGCATTGAAATTTGTAGGTGTATGAAATGGTTCGTCTATTATGCCATTAATACCCGTTGAAAAAGTTTTATTATCAACTCCAAATTTTGTAATATCATGACAAGTATTACAGGATACTTTTTTATCTTTTGATAAACTTGTATCCATGTAAAGCTTTTTACCTAAGATAGCTTTTTCTTTATCATAAGGAACGCTTTCAGGCAAAGGGGTAATCATTTCAAGTGCTAAAAGTGGTAGTAAAAAAAATATTAAAATAATAAAAGTTTTCATAATCATTTTCCTTTATTTTATAAATTTTTAGTTAATAATTTTTATTAATTATAGCACTAAAATCTTAATCTTTTATAAGTAAATACAGTGGTTAGAAGTGTTATAAATGATAGAAATAAAATATAAATAAAAATTCCATAAACAAAAGGATTCTCAGGTCTTATAGCTAAAGAATGCAACATAAATACAAGCTGAGGTGTAAAACCACCTGCTATAGCATAGGCTATATTATAAGAAAAAGAAATTCCACTAAAGCGAATACTTGGTTTAAAAATTTTACACATTAAAATAGGCGCTAAGGCATTAATACCGCCAAAAAAACATGCAATAAAATAAAAATATATACTTAAATGTAAAATTTGAGCATAGAAAAAATAAAAATAAAAAAAGCAAGAAAGACTAAAACCTATTGTAAATATCAAACTAGTGATTAAAAAGCCAAATTTATCTACCCAAATTCCAGCAAGCAAAGTTCCACAAGATAAAATTATTATCGCAATCATTTGTATTAAAATAGCATCTGTTTTATCAAGAACTAAAACCTCAGGTATAAAATTTGGCATAAGTAAAATGAGTATGATCACGCAAGCTGTAAGCATCCATGTTAAAAGCATAGAGGCGATGATGTCTAAAAAAATATTTTTTTCTTTAAAAAGTGTCCTTAGCGGAAATTTTTCTAAATTATTTTCTTGATGCATTTTTTGAAAAATCGGTGTTTCTTCTAGAAATTTTCTAAGATATATAGAAATAATGCCAAAAAATCCACCAATAGCAAAAGGAATACGCCAAGCATAATCATAAATTGATTCTTGCTCAAAACAATGATTAATTACCAATGCAACAGCACATCCTAAAAGAATTCCAAAAGCCATAGAAGCATTAATAGCGCTAACACAAAAACCATCTTTCCCATCAGGCGCATGTTCTTTTACAAATACCCAAGCACCAGGTAGTTCCCCGCCTATAGCTACACCTTGAGCTATTCTAACAAGTAGTAAAAATACCGGAGCTAGATAACCTATGCTTTCAAAAGTAGGTATAAAAGCTAAAGAAAAAGTTGGAAGCACCATGAGTAATATGCTTAGCATAAACATTTTTTTACGGCCAAATTTATCACCAAAATGCGCCATAACTATACCACCAAGTGGCCTAGCCAAATATCCTGCTGCAAAGGTTCCATAAGTATTTAAAAGTTTCCAAAAATCACTCATATCGCTTGGAAAAAAATTTCTTGAAATATAATTAGCAAAAAAGACAAAAATCACAAAATCATAAAATTCTAAAGCTCCTCCCAAAGAAGATAAGGAAAGTGTTTTATAATCTTTTCTTTTTAAACTTTTTAACATTTAAATACTTTCTTTTATAGTGTTTTGATAATTATAATAAAAAATGCCGTAGTTTGTAAAAAATATTAAAAATTTAACAAGAAAAATTGTGATAAAATAATAGTTTTGTATTTTGTAGAAAGGAGAAAAGCATTGGCAAAAGATGATATTATCGAAATTGATGGTAATGTAATCGAAGCTTTACCTAATGCAACTTTTAAAGTTGAATTAGATAATAAACATGTGATACTTTGTCATATTGCAGGTAAGATGCGTATGCATTATATTAGGATTATGCCTGGCGATAGAGTTAAAGTGGAACTAACACCTTATAGCCTTGATAAGGGTCGTATTACATTTAGATACAAATAAGTCTAAGTTGTTTAAAAGCAAAAGTAAAGTATAATTAGCACTTTTGCAGAAATTGCAATAAAACTGTATGAAGAAGTATTTTCAAAATCACCACTTATTTTGAAAATAGTTGGTTGCTCTAAAAACCTGGTGCAGTTGTAAAAAAAGTGGAATTTACAATAACAGGAGTAAAGCATGAAAGTTAGACCATCTGTTAAAAAGATGTGTGACAAATGCAAAGTAGTTCGTCGTAAAGGCGTAGTTCGCATTATTTGCGAAAATCCAAAACACAAACAAAGACAAGGATAATTTATGGCTCGTATTGCAGGTGTGGATTTACCAAAGAAAAAAAGAATTGAATATGGTTTGACTTATATTTATGGTATAGGTTTGCATACTTCAAGAAAAATCTTAGATAAAACAGGAATTTCTTACGATAAAAGAGTTCATGAACTAAGTGAAGATGAAGCAGCAGCTATCCGTAAAGAAATTCAAGAAAACTATATGGTTGAGGGTGATCTTAGAAAACAAGTTGCTATGGATATCAAAGCATTAATGGATCTAGGAAGCTTTAGAGGCTTAAGACATAGAAAAGGCTTACCGGTTCGTGGTCAAAAAACAAAAACAAATGCCAGAACTAGAAAAGGTAAGAGAAAAACCGTTGGTGCAAAATCATAAGGATAGAAAATGGCAAAAAGAAAAGTAGTTAAGAAAAAAGTAGTTAAAAAAAATATAGCTAAAGGTATAGTTTATATCAGTGCAACATTTAATAATACTATGGTTACTGTAACTGATGAAATGGGAAATGCTATCGCTTGGAGTAGCGCAGGTGGTTTAGGATTTAAAGGTTCTAAAAAATCAACTCCTTATGCAGCACAACAAGCAGTAGAAGATGCTTTAAATAAAGCAAAAGAACATGGTATTAAAGAAGTAGGTATTAAAGTACAAGGACCAGGAAGTGGTCGTGAGACAGCGGTTAAGAGTGTAGGTGCTATGGAAGGTATTAAAGTAACTTTCTTAAAAGATATTACCCCATTAGCTCATAATGGTTGTAGACCACCAAAACGTCGTCGTGTCTAAGAATAAGATATAAGATTTAGGAGAATTATAATGGCAAGATATAGAGGACCAGTAGAGAAATTAGAAAGACGACTTGGCGTAAGCTTGGCAATGAAAGGCGAAAGAAGATTAGCAGGTAAAAGTGCTTTAGATAAACGCCCTTACGCACCAGGTCAGCATGGACAAAGAAAAGCTAAAATCAGCGAATACGGACTTCAATTAAGAGAAAAACAAAAAGCTAAGTTTATGTACGGAGTTAGCGAAAAACAATTTAGAAGATTATTTAGCGAAGCTGCTAGAAAAGATGGCAACACCGGTGCGCTTTTAATCCAGCTTTTAGAACAAAGACTTGATAATGTTGTTTATAGAATGGGTTTTGCTACAACACGCCGTTTTGCTAGACAACTTGTAACTCATGGACATATTTTAGTAAATGGTAAAAGAGTGGATATTCCTAGTTATAGAGTAGAAGCAGGTCAAAAAATTGAAGTGATTGAAAAAAGCAAAAACAATCCTCAAATTTCAAGAGCGATCGAACTTACTGCTCAAACTGGTATAGTTGCTTGGGTTGATGTAGAAAAAGATAAAAGATTTGGAATTTTTACAAGAAAACCTGAAAGAGAAGAAGTTATCATTCCAGTTGAGGAAAGATATATCGTTGAGTTGTACTCTAAATAATAAAGGTTTTTGATATGAGACATATTACAACTTCTGCTTATACACCGACAGAGTTTAGTATTGAAAATATCAGTGATACAGTAGCAAAAGTAAGCGCATGGCCTTTTGAAATTGGCTATGCTATTACTTTGGCGCATCCTTTGCGTCGTTTGCTTTATTCAAGCACAGTAGGTTTTGCTCCAACAGGAGTTAAAATCAAAGGCGTAGCACATGAATTTGATAGTATGCGTGGTATGCTTGAAGATGTAGCATTGTTTATTATCAATCTAAAAAAGTTAAGATTTAAACTAAAAACAGATTCTGAAAAAGAAGTTATAACTTTTAGTTTTAAAGGACCAAAAGAAATTTGCGGAAAAGACTTAGATAACGATGTTGTTGAGGTTGTGAACGCAGATAGCTATCTTGCAACGATCAATGAAGATGCAGATTTAGAATTTACCTTAATCATTGAAAAAGGTATAGGTTATGTACCTTCTGAAGAAGTGCAAAATTTCTTAGATCCTGAATTTATAGCACTTGATGCATTCTTTACTCCGGTAAAACATGCAGTTTATGATATAGAAAAAGTGCTTTTTGAAGATAACCCAGATTATGAAAAAGTTGTTTTTACAATCACAACTGATGGTCAAATTTCACCAAGTGATGCTTTTAAAAATGCTTTAGAAGCAATGTATAAACAATTATCGGTGTTTGATAAAATCACTAATGCTCAAAGTGTTGTAAGAAGCCAAACACAAAATAATGAAGTAGAACATGTAAAATTACTTCAAAATATAACTGAGTTAAATTTAAGCGCAAGAAGCTTTAATTGCCTAGAAAAAGCAAATGTGGTTTATATCGGTGAGCTTGCTTTAATGAGTGTAGGCGAACTTGCAGATTTAAAAAATCTAGGTAAAAAATCTTTAGATGAGATTAAAAGTGTGATGGAATCTATAGATTTTCCTATAGGAAATTCAAAACTCAGTGATAGTGCAAAAGAAACGCTAAAAAGAAAAATTACAGAATTAAAAGCACAAAATGAAGGATAATCAATGAGACATAGACATGGATATAGAAAGTTAGGTCGCACTTCTACTCACCGTGCAGCCTTATTAAAAAACCTTACCATTGCTATTATTAAAGCAGGTAAAATAGAAACAACATTACCTAAAGCAAAAGAATTAAGAGGTTATGTTGAAAGATTAATTACTCGTGCAAGAAAAGGTGATTTCAATGCTCATAGAGCAGTTTTTGCTAGCTTGCAAGATAAAGAAGCTACAAATAAACTTGTAACAGAAATCGCACCTAAATTTGCAGATAGAAACGGTGGTTATACAAGAATTATCAAAACAAGAATCCGCCGTGGCGATGCTGCAGAAATGGCTTTCATCGAATTCGTAGCTTAATTTTTAGCCTTTTTAAAGGCTAAAAACTTCTTAATTTTTTTTATTTACTTACTATTTTTTGTATTTTTATCCATTTTTTGCTACTATTAATCTTTTTAACTACAAAAAAGGAAAAAAATGCAAGAAAATTCAAGATTACGCATAGCTATACAAAAATCAGGTCGTTTAAGTAAAGACTCTATCGCCTTGCTTGAGTCTATAGGTGTAAAACTTCGCATACATGATCAAAGCTTGATTGCTTTTTCTACAAATTTACCTATTGATTTACTTAGAGTAAGAGATGATGATATACCAGGGCTAATTTTTGATGGAGTAGTAGATCTTGGCATAGTTGGAGAAAATGTTTTAGAAGAAAATGAACTAGAAAGAAAATCAAAAAACGAAAACGCAGATTTTATAATGCTTAAAAAGCTTGATTTTGGTGGGTGCCGTTTGTCTTTAGCATTGCCAGAAAATAGTGAGTATAAAGGTATAGAAAGTTTTAAAAATTTACGCATAGCAACTTCTTATCCACAGCTTTTAAAGCGTTTTATGGAAGAAAATAACATTCCTTATAAAACTTGTATGCTAACAGGCTCAGTTGAAGTAGCGCCAAGTGCAAATTTAGCTGATGGAATTTGTGATTTAGTTTCAAGTGGTGCTACTTTAAAAGCAAATGGACTTAAGGAAGTTATGGTGATTTATAAATCAAAAGCTTGCATTATCCAAAGAAAAGAAAGTTTAGCTTCACATAAACAAGAATTAATCGATAAATTACTCATTAGGATTAATGGAGTTATGCAAGCAAGAGAGTCAAAATACATCATGTTGCATGCTCCTATTGAAAAGCTAGAAAAAATTACAGCCTTGTTACCAGGTGTTGAAAAACCTACGATTTTACCTTTAGAAAATGATAAAGCTAGAGTGGCGCTACATATGGTAAGTCAAGAAAATTTATTTTGGGAAACTATGGAAGCTTTGAAAAAAGAAGGCGCAAGTGCGATTTTAGTTTTACCTATTGAAAAAATGCTCTCTTAAAGGATAAAAATGCAAATACTTGATTTTGAAAAATTAAACCAAAACGAACAAGAATTAGCGCTCAAGCGTCCTGCTATGAGTGCTAATGCGCAGGTTAAAACCATAGTAGAACAAATCATTGAAGATGTTAAAACAAATGGCGATGAAGCTTTAAAACAAATGGCTATAAAATTTGATAAAGTAGAGTTAAATTCCATCAAACTAAGCGATGAAGAGCTTAGTAATTTAGCAGAGCAAATTGATGATGAGTTAAAACAAGCTATTAAAATAGCTTATGAAAATATCTATAAATTTCACAAAGCTCAAGAAAGTAAAACCATAGAAGTTCAAACCTTTGAAGGGGTAACTTGCAAGGTGCTAACAAGAGCCATTGAAAAAGTAGGGCTTTATATACCAGGAGGCTTAGCGCCACTTTTTTCAACCGCACTCATGCTAGCTATCCCAGCTAAAATTGCAAAATGTAAATTTATAGCCTTAGCTTCCCCAGCACCACTTCATCCTGCCATTGCTTTTGTAGCAAAACTTTGCAAAGTTGATGCAGTGTATCAAATAGGTGGAGCAGGAGCCATAGCAGCGCTTGCTTATGGAACGCAAAGTGTGCAAAAAGTAGATAAAATTTTTGGCCCAGGAAATGCCTTTGTAACTGAAGCCAAAAAGCAAGTTAATAATCATGGAGTGGCTATTGATATGCAAGCAGGACCTTCTGAAGTGTTAGTTTTAGCAGATGAGTTTGCTAATGCTAAATTTATAGCTTCGGATTTACTCTCACAAGCTGAGCATGGAGCAGATTCTCAAGCGATTTTAGTTTGTACAAGTGAAAAACTAGCCAAAGAAGTAGATAGTGAAGTTGCTTTACAGCTTGAAAAACTCTCGCGTAAAGAAATTGCTTCAAAATCTTTAGCGCACTCTAAAATCATTCTTGCAAAAGATATAAAACATGCTATAAGTATTTCAAATGACTATGCACCTGAGCATTTGATCGTTCATACACAAAATCCATCTAGCTTGCTTGATGATATTATGCATGCAGGTTCAGTATTTTTAGGTGAGTATTCTCCAGAATCTATGGGAGATTATGCAAGTGGAACAAATCATGTATTGCCAACTTATGGTTTTACCAAGTCTTATTCTTCATTAGGACTTGCTGATTTTATGAAAAGAATGACCGTACAAGAACTTAGTAAAGAAGGCTTTAAAAAGCTTGGGCCTGTGGTAGAAATTTTGGCAGCAGCTGAAGGGCTTGATGGGCATAAAAATGCCGTGAGTTTAAGATTAGAAAGTCTAAAATGAGCGCAAAAATTTTATTTATCGATAGAGATGGCACGCTCATTGATGAGCCAAAAGATGATTTTCAAATCGATTCTTTAGAAAAACTTGAGTTTGAAAAAGGTGCCATCAATGCACTTTTAAAGTTAAAAAATTTTGGTTTTAAATTTGTTATGGTGAGCAATCAAGACGGCCTAGGCACAAATTCTTTTCCTAAGGAAAATTTTGACAAGGCTCATGAAAAAATGCTAAGTGTTTTTCAAAGTTGTGGTATAGAATTTGAAGATATTTTTATATGCCCACATTTTGAGCATGAAAATTGTGCCTGTAGGAAGCCAAAAACTGCCATGCTTGAAAACTATATCAAAAATAAACTTTATGACAAAAATAAAAGTTTTGTTATCGGCGATAGAGACAGCGATATGCTTTTGGCGCAAAATCTTGGAATTCAAGGTTTAAAATATGATAAAAACGATTTTAACTGGGAGCAAATCGCTGATTTTATCTTGCAAAATTACCGCAGTGCTTGTATAGAGCGTAATACCAAAGAAACCCAAATTCAAGTTAAAATAGCTTTTAATGAAAAAGCAAAAGCTGATATAAAAACAAATATCGCATTTTTTGATCATATGTTAGAGCAAATTGCTACGCATACAAATATATCTTTAGAGGTAAAATGCAAAGGGGATTTAGAAGTTGATGAACACCATAGCGTAGAAGATGTCGCACTTGCTTTGGGTGAGGCTATCAAAAGCGCACTTGATCAAAAAATAGGCATTGCAAGATATGGCTTTGTTTTGCCTATGGATGAGTGCTTAGCAAGTTGTGCGATTGACTTTTGCAATAGGCCACATTTAGTTTATAAGGCTAAATTTAAAAAAGAAAAGCTTGGAGAATTAAGCACAGAAATGATAGAGCATTTTTTCTACTCACTAAGCTATGCTATGGGTGCGAGTTTGCATTTAAAAGTTAAAGGCAAAAACGATCATCACAAAGCCGAAGGACTTTTTAAAGCCTTTGCAAGAGCTTTAAAAATGGCTATAAAAATAGAAAATGAAAACCTAGCAAGCTCTAAAGGAGTGATATGAAACTAGCTATTATAGATACAGGTTGTGCGAATTTAGCTTCTCTTGCTTTTGCGCTCGAGCGTTTAGGACAAAAAAGTATTATCACACATGATTTAAAAGAACTCTCACAAGCAGATAAGCTTTTGCTTCCTGGTGTTGGCACAGCAGCTAAAGCAATGGCTAATCTACAAGCACTTAATTTGGAAAATTTTATCCAAACTACTACAAAACCACTTTTAGGCATTTGTCTTGGTATGCAAATTTTGGGTAAATTTTCAGAAGAATTGCACCAAAAAACACTTGGCATTATGCCTTTTGATACGCAAAAATTCCAAGAAAAAGCAAATTTTACTTTCCCGCATATGGGGTGGAATCAAGTCTTTAGCTCGCACGAGCTTTTTAAAGGCTTAGATGGGGCTTATTTTTATTTTGTGCATAGTTATTGTGTGGGGTTAAATGAATACACCATCGCAGAGTGTGAGTATTCTACTAAATTTAGTGCAAGTTTAAACAAAGACAATTTTTATGGCGTGCAGTTTCACCCTGAAAGAAGTGGCGAAGCGGGTGAAGTGTTATTAAAAAATTTCATAAATATGTAGGTAAAAATGCAAACTCAAATCATTCCAGCATTAGACTTAATAGATGGCAAAGTAGTAAGGCTTTATAAAGGCGATTATGCTAAAAAGCAAGAATACAGTTTTGATCCTTTAGCTAAATTTCAAGAGTATGAGGCTCAAGGCATTGCTTGGCTTCATTTGGTGGATTTAAGCGGTGCAAAAGATCCTAGTAAAAGACAACTAAAACTCATAGAAAACCTAGCTTCTAAAATCAAAGTAAATCTTCAAGTAGGCGGAGGAATTCGCACTAAAGATGAGGTTAAAGCTTTGTTTGATAGTGGTGTTAAACGTGTAGTTATAGGTTCTTTAGCGGTTAAAAACAAAGCCTTTACACAAGAGCTTTTAAATGAATTTGGTGTAGAAAATATAGTCTTAGCACTTGATAGTATTTGCGTTAAAGATGAGTTTTTTGTGGCTGTTGATGCATGGAGCAAAACAAGCGATGAAAAATTATTTGAGCTTTTAAATTTTTACAAAAATGTAAAGCACATTTTATGCACAGATATTTCCAAAGATGGCACAATGAGCGGAGCAAACATCACTTTATACAAAGCTTTGCATGAAAAATTCCCACATTTACAAACCCAAGCAAGTGGAGGCGTGGCGAGCTTAGAAGATTTTAAAAAGTTAAATGGCATAGTAAGTGGTATCATCGTAGGTAAAGCCTTGCTTGATAAAGAATTTAGCATAAAGGAGGCTAAAGAATGCTTGCAAAACGCATAATCGCATGTTTAGATGTAAAAGATGGTAGAGTAGTTAAAGGGGTGCAGTTTAAAAATCATGAAGATATGGGCGATATCATCGAGCTTGCTAAATTTTACTCACAAAATGGCATTGATGAGCTTGTATTTTATGATATAACCGCTTCAGCTAAAAATGAGCGCATTGATAGGACTTGGGTAAGCAAGGTAGCACAAAATATCTCTATACCATTTTGCGTTGCAGGGGGTATAAAAAGCGAAGATGACGCAAAAGAGCTTTTAGCAAATGGTGCTGATAAAATTTCTATTAATTCCCCTGCTTTAAATGACCCTGATTTAATCTCACGCCTTGCAAAAAGCTTTGGAGTGCAATGTGTAGTTGTAGGTATAGATACTTTTAAAGATGAAAACAACGAGCTTTTAGTCTATAAATACACCGGAGATGAGAGTAAATCTCATCATAGCGGTAAAAAAACACTAGAGTGGGTAAAACAAGTATGTGAGCTAGGAGCGGGCGAAATCGTGTTAAATATGATGAATCAAGATGGCATGAGAAAGGGCTATGATCTTGATCAACTTGCTAAAGTTAGACAGATTTGCCCTGTGCCTTTAGTGGCAAGCGGTGGTGCAGGGGCCAAAGAGCATTTTTTAGATGCTTTTAAACTTGGTGTTGATGGAGCTTTAGCAGCTTCAGTGTTTCATAAAAAACTTATAGATATTAAAGAATTAAAACTATTTTTAAAAGATCAAGGCATACAAATTCGTATTTAAAGGAAAAGCTATGAAGATAAATGAAGAAGAATTCATAAAAAGCATTAACTGGCAAAAGGTTAATAACCTTGTTCCTGTGATCATTCAAGATTATCATTCTTGTGAAGTTTTAATGCAAGGTTTTATGAATGAACAAGCTTTAAGAGAAAGTTTTAAGCACAAAAAAGTGGTATTTTACTCACGCACTAAAGAGCGTTTGTGGATGAAGGGTGAGCAAAGTGGAAATTTTTTACATATTATAGATATGGGGCTTGATTGCGATAGAGATTGTATCTTGATTTTAGTTAAACCTAGCGGGGCTACTTGTCACACAGGCGATACTTCTTGCTTTGAAACACTTTCTAAAAAGGCTGATTTTGTATTTTTATCGCGTCTTGAAAGGCTGATTAATTCTCGTAAAAGCACCTGTGCAAGCTCTTCTTACACAGCTGAACTTTTTTCAAAAGGTACTAAACGCATAGCACAAAAAGTAGGCGAAGAAGGCGTTGAAACAGCTTTAGCTGCTACTGTTAAAGACAAAGATGAGCTTATAAATGAAGCAGCTGATTTACTTTATCATTTAGAAGTGTTATTAGCTGATGCGGATTTGAGTTTAAATGATGTGATTGCTAAATTAAAAGAAAGAAATTCAAAATAAACAGTATGAATATCAATAAACAGATATTTATTCATCATCTTTTAAAAGATATCCAAAGTGATTTGAAAGGTTATAATAAAATTCTAAAGTTTGGAAAAATATTTTCCGAATATAATTTTTCAGATAATATTATTATCCAAATTGAAGATTCTTTTGATGTAAGTTTATGCGCTTTGTTGGGTGTTTATATAGAAAAATATTTAAAAACTTATAATATTATTATTAAATCAAGTAATTCAAAATTGCATAATATTGGATTTTTAGAAAATTTCAATTATGAAAGAAATTTCACAAAACATTCTAAACTTAAACAATACTTCCATATAAAAACAAAAGAAGAATCTAAAAGTGAAGTATTTAAGGAGTATGTTAATTCAGTAATATTAGATCATAAAGAATTTCCAAAAATAAGTAAATTGGTAAAAAAAGAAATTGCAAAATCAATTTTTGAAATCTTTGATAACGCAAATATACATAGCGAAAGTGATAAAATTTATATTTGTAGTTTTTTAGATGAGAAAGAACATGAGTTGCATTTTTCTATTGTTGATTCTGGAATAGGATTTGCTAAAAAATTAAATAATTATTTTGGACAAAAATTTTCTTCTGAAAATGCTATTAAATGGGCTATAAAAGAGGGAAATACAACTAAAAAACAAACAGGAGGTCTTGGTTTTAAACTTATAATGGAATTTATAAAGTTAAATAAAGGAAAGCTGCAAATTTTAAGTGGGGATTGTTTATATGAAATGGGTGGCAATAAAGAAAAATATAATATTTTAGATTATGAATTTTATGGTAGTATGGTTAATATGATATTTAAAACAAATGATACTAACTCATATCAGTTAAAAATAGAAGATGATGATTTATTTTAAGGAAAAAATATGCAAACAAAAATAATAAATATAAATCAGCTTACAAACAGCCAATGTATCTTATCTGAAGATGGGGAAAAAGTTTTTGCAGAGATAAAAAAAGTATTAGAAACTGAAGATAAAGTAGTGTTGTCATTTAAGGATATTAATATTTTGACGACAGCCTTTTTAAATTCCGCTATAGGAAATTTATACAATGATTTTCGTGAGGAATATATAAAAGAAAAACTTAGTGTTGAAAATATGAAAGATGAAGATAAGGCAATGTTAAAAAGAGTAACAGATAATGCTAAAAATTATTACAAAAACTCTGGTAAAATCAGCCAATCTATAAAAGAAATTTTAGAAGAAGATTAATGTCTGTTATTTATCATTTAAAGGACATTGCTACACTAGATAATAAAAAAATATTTTTCGATACTAATATTTTGATTTATCTTTTTTATGCAAGTGATAGTAAACTACAAGAAGAATGCGCTAGTTTATATAATGAGCTTTTAAAATCAAAAGCTCTGTGTTATACTAGTTTTTTAAATATTTCTGAATTTTATAGTCGTTGTATGAAAATTGAATTTGAAAAGGCAAAAGAGTTAGATGAGCAACTGAAGTATAAAAATTTTAGAAATAGCGAAGAGGGTTCAGAAATAGAAAAAGATATTACTAATATTGTCAAGTTATTGTTAGCAAAATTTTCTCTTGTGATGGTAGATTTTGATAAAAATTTTGTTGCGAAAATTTTAGATAATGAAACTATTGATTTATGCGATAAAGCTTTAGTAGAAATTTGCAAACAAGAAAATATGATTTTATTCACTAACGATAAAGATTTTAAAAATAAAGATCTTAATATTCTTGCATTAAAAAATTTTTAATAAAAGTTAAGCGTGATTTCTCACGCTTAATTAAGCAATATTTTTGAAAAGATTCACTGACTATATCGAGTAATTTTAAAAAAACTTTACACTTTAAAGACATAGTATGCATTTTTATAACAATTTGTTATGAAAATTGTAGACATTAATTTTTGACTAAAAGCTTTATTTCTCCATTATTTTACTAAAATACTTTTGCAATATATGTATTCAATTTAATAACATTTCATTTGTATTTTTGGAACACTTATTGCTTTATATCTGCATAAGCAATAGAAGATTGTGAGATATTCACAAAGCAATATTTTTTAAAGGATTTAATTATGATGAGATCTCTTTGGGCTGGGGTTTCTGGACTCCAAGCACATCAATACGCAATGGATGTAGAAGGTAACAACATAGCCAATGTTAATACATTTGGTTTTAAATATTCTCGTGCGGATTTCTCAACGCTTATGAGTCAAACTTCTAAGATAGCTACAGCTCCAGATGGTAACCTAGGCGGTAAAAACCCTATGCAAGTAGGACTTGGTTCTGGTGTAAATTCTACTACTAGAATTCACTCTCAAGGTAATATCCAAACTACAGATAAAAACACCGATATGGCTATCAATGGTGATGGATTTTTCATCGTTTCAAATGATGGTGGTACTACTCAGTATTATACCCGTGCAGGGGATTTTAAAACAGATGCGGTAGGAAATTTCGTAGATAATAACGGCTATACTGTTCAAGGTTGGAACTATAATCAAGAAACAGGACAAATTGATTCTTCAACCTCAGTAGGTGATATAGTGATTCCACCTGGTATGAGTATGCCTGCTAGACCAAGTACTTCAGTAAGCCTTACAGCAAATTTAGATAGTGGTAATACTCTAGGTGCTAATGCTTCTGCTAAAAGACCTATTTATGCATTAGATTCTACTCATGGTATGAGAAATGACACAGGAACAGTAATAGATGAAAATGATACAGGACATACCGAGTTTTACACTACTTCAAAAAGTGGAGCCCAAGTAACTGAAAAAGGTGTGGATATGGGCGTGGTATTTAATGCTCAAGGTGAGGGTTTAAATTTAAGAAGTGGTCAAGGTATATGGATAAGTTATGCTGATGCTAAACATACTTCAAATGTTAAAATGAATGCTGATTTACCACAAGATCCTTCAAAATGGCAAGCAAATACTGATTATACATTTTGGGGTTTTAAACAACCAGATGGAACAGTTCAAAATGCTGTATTAGATATTACTATTAATGGTGTAAATATAAAAGCAGAAGGTGTGGGACAAGAAACTTTTATCAATGCTATCAATGCTAAGACAGCTGAAACTGGTGTTGTAGCTTCAGTTGTTGATGGACAAATTACTTTTACTAATGATAATAGCACAGGAACCACGGCAAAATCTAAAAATTTAGATATCACTGTAAATGCTGCAACTACAGCAGGTGGACAAGTTAGAGTTCCGCAACTTCCTGGTGATGGAAACAATGTAACTGGTGATCATTTGCAACTTAATGGTGTTGCTCGTAGTGCTTGGTTGGGAACTACTGGTGCAGGCAATGATCAAACAAAAACTACTGTCCAGGTAGTTACAGCCCATGAGTATATTTATAGTCCAAATAATGTAGATATAGGACCAAATCCTAATCCAAATGCTGGTAATCAAGCAGATGCGCATATGCCTAGTGTAAATGGACAAAGAGTTTTTCACACTACAGAAGATTTAAGAGAACTCATGCAAAGAGATGCAAGATGGGGTGTGGACTATGATGGAGATGGTTCTTTAGAAAATTGGACTAATGGTCAAGTTGCAGAAGATGCCAATCCTGGTGTGGAAGTAGTAGTAGAAAGTGATGGTAGATTTAAAATCACAAATCCTAAAGGAGATAATTCTAAGGATATGACTTTTAAAGTTACAGGTTTTTCAGATGAGGTAAATAAAATCGCCACAAATGACAAATTCACAGCGATGTTTAGCGCTCTAGATGGAAATTTCAATGCAGGTAATAATGAAAAATACTCTCAAGATATGTATTTATCAGCTCATACTGCTAGTATAGAAATATTTGATTCATTAGGAACTAGACATGAATTAACTGTGCAATTTACTAAGCAAAGTAAAACAGCAGATGGTGGGGCTGAATGGTCTATCATCATCTCAGTGCCTGAGCCTGCAGAGATAAATTTTAGTGGTGATGGAGCTCCAGGAAACATAGTAGTAGGAAATTTAAGATTTGGTAATGATGGCTCGCTTCAAAGCTATACACCAAATGTGCTAAATTTCACTGGAAATAACGGCTCAAAACCTGATCAAGTTATAAAACTTGACTTTGGGACAACAGGTGGTTTTGATGGTTTAACAAGCTATGATAAAGACTCAGCTACCACTAAACAAGAAACAGATGGTTACACAGGGGGTAACTTAAAGCCAGATGCATTAAGAACTGATGAGAATGGTTATATTTATGGAGAATTTACAAATGGTAAAACTCTAGCTTTAGCTAAGGTTGCTCTAGCTACTTTCCCAAATAATATGGGTCTTGAAGAAATGGGTAATAACCTTTTCAAAGCGACAGCAAACTCAGGAACACCTACTATAGGTCATGCTGGTGAAGGTGGTAGAGGGGGCTTAAAAGGCTCAGCTATAGAAATGTCAAACGTGGATTTAAGTCGTGCATTAACTGAGCTTATCGTAATCCAAAGGGGTTATCAAGCAAACTCAAAAACGATTACCACAAGTGATCAGCTTTTAAATACTTTGCTTCAATTAAAACAATAATTCTAACCCAAGGTTTTTAAAACCTTGGGATCAAGCTTTACAAGGTTATCAAGGTAGCCTTGTAATACTTGATGACCTTGAAGCCTTCAATCTATTGCTAACTCACTTCTTTCTTGCCTTAAGGAGTGAGTAGCATGATTTGCATATCGACAAGTTAAAATAAAAATTTATAAACTTAATTATCTGTTATAGTTTTAATCATTGCAAATTTAAAATATTTTGTTTCGCTATCATGATCAAAAACGCTAAAATTATCAAGAAAAATATAAATATTATTTGTTGATGTAAAGTTTTTTGAAAAAGGTTCGATATAGTCAGTGAATCTTTTCAAAAATATTGCTTAATTAAGCGTGAGAAATCACGCTTAACTTCTTTTTGATTTTATTTAACTTTCTTTTATTGATTAAACTTAGATAAGAAACCAAAGATAAAAATGTACAAGTTCCTAAAATAAGCGATAAAAATATAGGTGTATTAGCATTTAAAAGACTTACTAAAAATGCCATCACTCCTGCCATAGCAAATTGTGCTGCTCCTAAGAGTGCTGAAGCACTGCCTGCATTTTGTTTTGATCTTGCCATAGCTAAAGTGGTGGTATTTGGCAGGATAAAACCCAAACTTGCTATGATTAAACACAAAGGAATTTCAAAAGCCCAAAAACCTAGATCAAAAGTTGCTCCTAAAATGAGCACAAAAGTTAAAAAGGTAATCATCATAAGCGCTCTTGGTAAAACATAATAAGGCGAGAGTTTAAGAACTATCCTTGCGTTTATATTAGCACATACAACAAAACTTAAAGCATGAGCTCCAAAAAGGGCTGCGTATTGTTGAGGGCTGAGTTCAAAAACACGCGTAAAAACAAAAGATGAGCCAGTTAAATAAGCAAAAAATCCTGCAAAGATTAAATTCCCACAAAGTAAATACACCACAAAACGACGATCTTTTAAGATTTTTTTGTAACTTTTTGCAACTTCTTTGTGATTAAATTTCTTACCTTGGGTGTTGAGGTTGCTTTCTTTTAGAGCAAAAATAACAAGTAAAAATAAAATAAAACCTAAGATAAATAATGTCAAAAATATACTACGCCAAGAAAAAAACTCAAGCAAAATCCCACCAAAAGTAGGAGAGAGCATAGGAGCTAAAGAAGTAAAAACCATCATTAAAGCATAAACTCCTGCTGCTTCTTTAAGCTCAAAAACATCATTTACTATAGCTCTTGCTACAACTACACCCACACAACCTCCCAAAGCTTCAAAAAAACGCAAAGCTATAAAAGCATGAATGGAATCAACTAAAACACAAGCAATGCTTGAAGAAATAAAAAGAAAAAGTCCTATATACAAAGGTTTTTTTCTACCATATACATCACTTAATGGCCCATAAAAAAGCTGACCCAAAGAAAAGGCTATAAAAAAACTTGCAAGAGAAAGTTGAGTGTAAAAAGAATTTGTTTGAAAGCTTTTTTCTACCTCATTTAAAGCAGGCAAATACATATCAGTTGAAAGTGGTGCTATAGCAGATAAAAAGCCTAGTATAAAAATGAGTTTGAGCTTTTCAAAACCTTTTATTTGAGTGCGTTTTTGCATAAAAAATCCTAAAATATTTTTACCATTGTATAGCAAAAAGTCTAAAATAAACAATAATTTACATTTTTTAAAGGCAAATAAGATAAAATTAAATTAAAAAACAATCAAGGAAAAGTTATGAATATGCCTTTTAGTGATGAGGAATTAATCGAACCTGTAAAAGCAAGTTTGGCTAAAACTATGCATATTTTAGAAAATGATGGTGGTGGACTTGATTTTTTAGGGGTTAAAAATGGTGTGGTTTATGTGAAGCTAACCGGAGCTTGTCATGGTTGTCCTTCAAGTGGAACGACTTTGAAATATGGCTTAGAAAAACAGCTTAAAATCGACATACACCCAGATATAACTATAGTAAATTTAGCAGGCGGGGAAAGCGAATTTGCAAAATTATAAAAAAATAGCCATAGAATGCTTTTATAAAAAAGATTTTAAAAACGCTAAGATGTATTTTTCTCTTGCTTATGAAAAGCGTAAAAATAAAAGACTTTTAACTTTTATCAACATTTGCGATTTAGCTTTAAAAAGCCCTGAAGAAGCTTTTGTGTTTTTTGAGTTTTTTATGCAAAATTATAAAAATACTAAAGTAGATAAAGATATTGAAAAACTCATTAGTCTTAGTCAAAGTGTGCAGTATGAAGAAGAAAGTGAAGACTTTGAGGGGTTGAGTTATCAAGATTTTTTACTTAGTGAAGCAAAAGTTGGGTTTAAACAAGCTTTGGAAAATGTTATAATATCTAATAAACTTATCATTAATGATAAAGAAGATTTTGTGGATTTTTTAGAAAAACTTTTAGAGCATGGTTATAAAGATATGCTTGTAGCCTATATGGAAGATGTTTCGGTGCATTTTTATTCTAATTATAGATTTATCAAGCTTAGTGAGAAAATCAAGGAATTAAATTATGATAGTAAAGATTAAAAATACTTTCATTTGTGATAATTCTAATGAATGCGAAAAGGATTGTTTTTTCTTAAAAACTGCTCAAAATGAAAAATTTCTTCATCAAGCTTTAGAAAAACAAGCAAAAATTATAAATATAGCTGAGTGCAAGAAACTTTTAAATATAGATGAAAATATAAAAATCATAGGTATTACAGGCACAAATGGCAAGACAACTACTGCAGGGGCTATTTACTCTATCTTGCTTGATTTAGGTTATAAATGTGCCTTGATGGGAACTAGGGGTAGTTTTATAAATGATAAAAATATCTCTCCAAAAGGCTTAACCACTGCTCCTATTTTGCAAACTTTAGAGCTTTTATCTTTAGCAAGTAAGGAAAAATGTGAATTTTTAATTATGGAAGTAAGCTCACATGCTTTGGTACAAAACCGCATTGAAGGGCTTGAGTTTAAGGCTAAAATTTTTACTAATATCACTCAAGATCATTTAGATTTTCATGGAAACTTTCAAAACTACCAAGTGGCAAAAGAAAGTTTTTTTACTGATGAGTGTATGAAATTTATCAATAAAGACGCAAAAGCTATAAATTTTAATGTCAAAGGTGCTTTTACTTATGGAGTAGAAAATCCAAGTTATTATCATATCAAAGCTTATGCTTTAAAAAATGGCATTGAAGCTGTGGTAAATTTTGGCAAAGAAACTTTTATGATTGATTCTTCTTTGGTAGGGCTTTTTAATCTTTATAATCTTTTGGCTGCAAGTGCTTGTGTGAATGAACTTGTTAAGCCAAATTTAAAAGAACTTGAAAAGGCCATTAGTAATTTTGGTGGCATTGAGGGTAGAATGCAAGTAGTTGCAAAAGATGTGATTGTGGATTTTGCTCATACGCCCGATGGTATAGAAAAAGTTTTAGATGCTTTAAAATATCGTGATTTGATTGTGGTTTTTGGAGCGGGGGGAGATAGGGATAAAACTAAGCGTCCATTAATGGCTAAAATTGCCAAACACTATGCCAAAAAACTCATCATCACAAGTGATAATCCACGCTCAGAAGAGCCTATGGGTATCATTAATGATATTTTAAGTGGTATAGAAAAAGATGAGAGTGTTTTTATAGAATGTGATAGAAAAGAAGCGATAAAAAAAGCATTAGAGCTTAAAGCGAAAAATGATTTTGTAGTGATTTTAGGCAAGGGCGATGAGACTTATCAAGAGATTAAAGGAGTAAAATATCCTTTTAATGATAAAGAAGTAGTATTAGAGATATTAAAAGAAGGAAAATAAATGTTTGAAAATATGGATTTTTCTAAAATGGGTGAGCTTTTAACTAAGGCTCAAGAAAAAGCAAATGAATTAGAGCAAGAAGCTTTAAAAAAAGAATTTAGTGCAAAAAGTGGTGGTGGTTTAGTAAAAGTTAGTGCTAATGGAAAAGGTGAAATCATCGATATAAATATTGATGATTCTTTGCTTGAAGATAAAGAATCTATGCAAATTTTATTAATTGCAGCGATGAATGATGTAATGAAAATGGTAGAACAAAATAAAAAATCAATGGCTAGTAATTTATTTAGCGGAATGGGAATGCTATGAGAATTTTACTTTGTATTTTGGGTATAACTGGTGTACTTTTTGCTGTACCAAGACCGACTTTTAATGATTTTTTGGGTTGTTATGAAAAAAATAAAGCTAGTATGTTAATTTATGAAGGCTTACCTGCTTTTGCTTTAAATGAAAACACCCTAGCAGTAGTTAAAACTAAAAATGCAAAATTAAACAGCTATACTAAATATGATCCTTATTTAAATTTATATTTAGTAAAAACTGATTTTAGTTTAATCCCAGCGCCTATGGGAAATGAAGAAGAATTAACACGCAATAGCTGGGTGGGAATTTTAGATAATAATCAAAGCTATATAGGACATTTGAAGTATTTTGGACAAAGTTTAACAGAGCGTGATCAACTTGATTTTACTTCTAAAATCGGAGAGCTTAATTCGCCATGTTGTAAAATGCTTGGTATAAGCTTAGAAGATGGCAAACTTATAGGTAATCGCTATCTAAAACACTTTGCAAAATATCCTGATGTTTATTGGGGTGATATAGGTGTGGATTTTGATATGCGTGATGGCAAAATTTATGTTAAAAATGTACGTAAAAATGGACAATTTTTACTTAATGATGAGCTTGTGAGTGTAGATGGACAAGTTTATGATGATATAAGAAAATTAAATGAGAAAATTTTATTTGCTGATCGTGGTGCAACTTTGTATTTTAATATGCTAAGGGATAATAAAGATGTAAATATTTCTACGACAGTTTTTGATAAAGATTTGGGTATATTTGCTAAACCTAAAAAAGTAGTTCAAGCTAAGCCAACTTCTTTTTATAGCAATTTAGGATTGCGCGTAGATATGAAAATGAATGTTACAGAGGTAACTCCAAATTCTAAAGCACAAATGGCTGGATTTTTAAAAGGAGATAAGATTTTAAGAATTAATAATCAAAAAATCAATAATTTCAATGAGCTTCAAGCCATATTAACTCAAGCTAATACTTTTGATATTTTGGTTTCAAGACAAGCAAGCAATATCCCTTCAGCGAAAAATAATGATTTTGAGCATTTTAATAAAGGATACTTTGACTTTTTTATAAGGCTAAATAAGTGATTTTAGAAAAATTCAAACAGCATTTAGAGCAAAATTTTCCAAAAACTCAAAGCTTCCATCCATTTTTCAATGAAGCTTTAAAATGGATGTTAGAAGCTGGTGGGAAGCATTTTAGAGCCCAACTGCTTTTAGGGATAGTGAATGCTAAAAATCCTGCTTTATTTGAAAAGGCTTTAAATGCGGCTTTGGCTTTGGAATTTATCCACACTTACTCTTTAATACATGATGATTTGCCTGCTATGGATAATGCCTCTTTGCGCAGAGGAAAGCAAACTTTACATAAAAAATATGATGAAACCACAGCTATTTTAGTAGGTGATGCTTTAAATACTCAAGCTTTTTTACTACTTTCTAAACTTGATTTAAAAGAAAATGTTAGATTAAAACTCATAGAAACTTTAGCTTTTAATGCAGGGCTTGGTGGTATGATCATTGGTCAGGCTATTGATTGTTATTTTGAAGATAAACCTTTAAATTTAGAACAAGTTGAGTTTTTGCATATCCATAAAACTGCAAGATTGATTGCAGCGGCTTTAAAAATGGGCTGTGAAATTTGTGAGTTAGATGAAAAAGAATGTGAGCAAATTTATGAAATAGGGCTTTTGATAGGATTAGTTTTTCAAATCAAAGATGATATTATCGATGCGACTTTAGATACTCAAGAAGCAGGAAAGCCAACTCATAATGATTTGCATAAAAATTCTTTTGTAAAACTTTTGGGTTTAGAAGGTGCCAAAAAGGCAAAAGATGATAAAATTGCTTTATGCGAAGAAAAAATGACAAATTTAGATTCTAAGCTTGCCAATGAGCTTCAAATTTTGATTGATAAATATTTAAAAGGTTAAACAATGTTACAAAAACAAGCCAACACTATAAGATTTTTATGTGCGGATATGATACAAAAAGCAAATTCAGGCCATCCAGGTGCACCTATGGGTTTAGCAGATATTATGAGTGTTTTAAGTACTCATTTAGTACATAATCCAAAAGATCCTACATGGTTAAACCGCGATAGATTAGTTTTTTCAGGCGGTCATGCAAGCGCTTTGCTTTATAGCTTTTTACATTTGAGTGGTTATGATGTAAGTTTAGAGGATTTAAAAAACTTCCGTCAATTACACTCTAAAACACCAGGTCATCCTGAAATTTTCACTCCAGGCGTTGAAATTGCTACAGGACCTTTAGGACAAGGCATTGCAAATGCGGTTGGTTTTGCTATGGCGGCTAAAAAGGCGAGTTTACTTTTGGGTGAGGATATTATCAATCACAAAGTATATTGTTTGTGTGGTGATGGGGATTTACAAGAAGGAATTTCTTATGAGGCTTGTTCTTTAGCAGGACTTCATAAACTTGATAATTTAATCATCATTTATGATAGTAATAATATTTCAATCGAAGGTGATGTGGCTATTGCCTTTAATGAAAATGTAAAAGAGCGTTTTAGAGCGCAAAATTTTGAAGTACTTGAGATAGATGGGCATGATTTTGAGCAAATCGATTTAGCATTAAAAACAGCTAAAGAAAGTAAAAAGCCTTGTTTAATTATCGCTCATACTACCATAGCTAAAGGAGCTTTGGAGCTTGAAGGAAGTCATCATTCTCATGGAGCGCCTTTGGGTGAAGAGCTTATTAAAAAAGCAAAAGAGGCTTTAGGTTTTGATCCACAAAAAACTTTTGAAATCCCAGAAGAAGTTAAAATTCGCTTTAATGCCGCAATAGAGCTTGGAGATTTAGCACAAGCTAAGTGGAATCAAAAAGTGCAAAATTTAAATGCAGAAAAACAAGCTTTATTAAAAGAGCTTTTAGAACCTGATTTTTCAAAAATACAATTTCCTGATTTTAAAGGAAAAGATCTAGCTACTAGAGATAGTAATGGTATGATTTTAAATGCTATCGCTAAAGCTTTACCAGGGTTTCTAGGTGGTAGTGCAGATTTAGGTCCTTCAAATAAAACTGAACTTAAAGATATGGGCGATTTCCCAAATGGAAAAAATATCCACTATGGCATAAGAGAGCATGCAATGGCTGCTATATCAAATGCTTTTGCTAGATATGGTTTGTTTTTGCCTTATTGTGCTACCTTTTTTATATTTAGTGAGTATTTAAAACCTGCTGCAAGAATAGCAGCTTTGATGAGGGTTAAACATTTTTTCATCTTTACTCATGATAGCATAGGTGTGGGCGAAGATGGCCCAACACACCAACCTATAGAGCAACTTAGCACTTTTAGAGCTATGCCAAACTCATTGACATTTAGAGTAGCTGATGGGGTTGAAAATGTCAAAGCATGGCAGATTGCACTTAAAACTAATATGCCAAGTGTTTTTGTTTTATCGCGTCAAAAATTAAGCGCTTTAAGTGAGCCTGTTTTTGGAGATGTGGAAAATGGGGCTTATTTATTAGAAGAAAATGCAAATGCACAATTTACACTTTTAGCAAGTGGTAGTGAAGTATCATTGTGTTTAAAAGTAGCTAAGGCTTTAAAAGAAAAAGGTGTGATTGCTAATGTGGTTTCTATGCCTTGTTATGAATTATTTATCGCTCAAGAAAAATCTTATAAAGAAAGAATTTTACAAGGTAAGGTTATAGGCGTGGAAGCTGCAAATTCAAACGAGCTTTATAGAATTTGTGATGAGCTTTATGGTATAGAAAGTTTTGGTGAGAGTGGTAAAGATAAAGATGTATTTGAGCATTTTGGATTTAGTGAGGAAAAATTAAGCTCATATGTTTTAAGTTTATGTAATGAAAAATAAAATCATCAAAGACATTAAAAACCAAGAATGTGTTTTTAGTGTTTTTGGTATATGGGATAAAACTAGCGTAGGAAAATTAGAAAAATTAGATTTTCCTACTCAAAAAAATATTATTTTTGATTTTGCAAATTTAGATTTTATAGACACTGCTGGGATTAGGTATTTTCTAGCTTTAGAAAATGAACTTAAGCAAAAAGGTTTTGAGTTTAGTAGGATAAATCTTAAAAGCGAGCATGCTAAGCTTTTTGAACTTTGTCAAAAACACTATAAAAGTTTTCATAATACTCATGAAAATAAAAAAACAATCAAAGACTTTTTTGAAAATTTAGGAAAAAAGGTTGTTGAATCTTTTACGCTTTTGGTGCAGTTTTTAAATTTCATTGGGCTTATTATTTATACTTGTTTTAAAACACTTTTAAACCCTAAAAAACTTCGCTTTAAGGCATTTTTATATCATGTAGAAAATAGTGCTATTAATGCTTTGCCTATTATTATGCTAACCTCATTACTTGTGGGTGTGGTGCTTGCTTATCAAGCTGCGTATCAACTTGCACAATTTGGAGCTAATATTTATATTGTTGATTTAATGGGAATTTCTGCTACTAGAGAGCTTGCACCGTTAATTAGTGCTATTGTTATAGCTGGTAGGAGTGCAAGTTCTTATACAGCTCAAATTGGAGTGATGAAACTTACTGATGAAATTGATGCGATGAAAACTATGGGTTTTAAAGAAAGTGAATTTATCATTTTACCTAGAGTTTTGGCCTTAGCACTTGCCATGCCTTTAGTGGTAATAGTGGCGGATATTTTAAGCATTATAGGTGGAATTGTAGTTGCTTGGTTTAGTTTAGAAATTAGTGCGAGTGAGTTTATGAGTCGCTTTAAAGAAGCAGTGGAGTTAAAACATATCATCATAGGACTTATAAAAGCGCCCATTTTTGGATTTTTGATTGCTTCTATTGCTTGTTTTAGAGGATTTTTTGTGCAAAAAACCACCGAAAGTATAGGTGTTTATACGACAAAAAGTGTTGTAAATGCTATTTTTTGGGTGATAGCTTTTGATGCGATTTTTTCTGTATTTTTAACAAAGGCTGGATTTTGATTATAAAGGCTAAAAATATCAGCACTTATTTTGGAAGTAAATGTGTGCATGAGGATATTAGTTTTGAAGTACAAGATAATGAAATTTTTGGCATTTTAGGTGGTAGTGGTAGTGGCAAATCTGTACTTTTAAGACAAATGTTAATGCTTGAGCATTTTGATAAGGGTGAGTATGAAATTTTAGGCAAGAGATTAAAAAATATAAGCGATGAAGATGCTTTATTTTTACAAAAACAATGGGGTGTTGTTTTTCAATATGGAGCATTATTTAGCTTTTTTAATATACTTGAAAACATTAGTATACCTTTAGTTGAATATACAAAGCTTAGCAAAAACGATATCAAAGAAATAGCCATGATGAAGCTTAAAATGGTGGGACTTGATGAGAGTGTAGCTAAGCTTTATCCAAGTGAATTAAGCGGGGGTATGAAAAAAAGAGTGGCTATAGCTAGAGCTTTGGCACTTGATTCTAAATTGCTTTTTTTAGATGAGCCAACTTCAGGACTTGATCCTTATAGTTCAAGAGAATTTGATGAGTTGCTTTTGAGTTTAAAACAAAGCTTTAAATTATGTGTGGTTTTAATTACTCACGATAAAGAAAGTATGAAAAATGTATTAAACCGCTTTTTGATTATAGAGAATAAAAAAGTTGGTTTTTTAGGAAATGTTGAGACTTTACAAGAGCAAAATCCAAGACTTTATGAGAGGTTTATGCAATAATGGAAAATAAAGCAAATTATATTTTGATTGGAATTTTTGTTAGTATATTATTTTTTATTAGCTTGTTTTTTATAGTGTGGTATGGGAATTTAAAAGATGAAAAATCTTTTAAATATTATGAAATTTATATGGAAGAATCAGTTGCAGGGCTTAGCGTCAAAGCTCCGGTTAAATTTTTAGGGGTTGATGTTGGAAGTGTTGAAAATATCAGCATAGATAGTTCAAGCAATCAACTAAGAGTGAAAATCTTAGTCAAGCTTGATTCTGATTTAGCGGTTAAAACAGATACTTATGCAAGCTTACAAATTCAAGGTATAACAGGATTTAAGTTTATTCAGCTTGCAGGGGGTAGTGAGGAAGCTAGTGTTTTAAAAGCAGATGGTGATGTATATCCTATTATAAAATCAAAAGAAAGTTTTTTTGCAAGCATAGATAAACAAACATCAAATTTATTAGAATTAATTACCAGTTCAAAAATAAAACTAGAAAGTCTCTTAAGTGATAAAAATTTAAAAAACATAGAGCGTATTTTACAAAATACATCCGAGTTTTCTGCGTATTTAAATACTAAAGCACCAGTATTTTTGGAAAATTTAAATAAAACAAGCTCTAAACTTGGTAAAAGTTCAGATGATTTTTCAAATTTTTTAAATAATGCCAATGGTCAACTTAATGAGTTTAATAAAAGTAGAATGCTTTTAAATGAAAATTTAGATATTTTAAGAGTTTTGTTTTTAGATTTTACACAATTATTAAAAAATTTAAAGCAAAATCCTTCAGATGTGATTTATAAAGATAAAGCCATTCAATATGCTCCAGGAGAATAAAATGAAATTTTTATATATTAGTTTAGTAGCTATTTTTTTTAGTGCTTGTTCTTTGATTAGTCCAAATCAAACTTTGCCTGCAAATAAATATTTTAGTATTAATTTAGAAAAGCTAGAGCAAAGTCAAAATAAAAAAAACGCAACTATTATAGTTTCTTTACCTAAGGGCTTATCTTATACTAATGAAATTTTTTATAAAAAAAATCATGTTGTTAATGCTTATGCTTATCATTTTTGGAAAGAAAATCCTGCTTTAATGATTAAAACTTTTTTGGAATTTCATTTGCAAGATTTAGGAGTATTTAAAGCGGTTTTAAACCAAGATAGTCTAGCTAGTGCTGACTATGTTTTAGAAAGTAAAGTAGATATTTTAGAGCAAGATTTTAGTGATGAGGTGCATTCTAAAATAAAATTAGGCATTAATTTAAATTTGGTGCAAATAAACACTAAAAAACTTATAGCAAGTAAGTATTTTTACTACGAAAAAGAATTAAATGATAATAATCCCCAAAATTTAATCCAAAATTATGATGAGGTTTTTTTACTTTTTGCTAAAGATTTTAGAGTTTGGGTAGATCAAAATTTGGAATAAAAAATGCTTTTCTTGTTGTAGCAATAACAAGGAAGGTGTATTATGAGAGATGAATTAGAAATCTTACAAAAGCATTTAGGACAAGTAGGTTCAAATATAGATGGTGCAAATTTAAAGCATCAAACACAAAAATTTAGCGAAGATATTACCGATGCAAATGATTTTGTTGGTGCTTTGCAAATTTTAGATTCTTCGTTGAAAAAAATTTCAAAACTTTTAGAAGATAAAAATTATGAAGATGTGCAAGATAAAGTATTAATCGCAAGTGAAAGTTTAAAAATAGTAGATAATTGCTCGTTTTTAGGAAATGCTTTATTTGATAATAATTATAATGTAAATGTAGGCTCAAAGGCTTTTGCTTTTGAAATTTACAACCCTTTAAAAATTTTAGAAACTAGTGATTATGAGGGTATGAAAGCTTATATAATAGATAAAAGAGAAGAAATAGCTTCTATGCTTGGTGAGCTTGCAGTGGCTATTGCTACTTATAGTCCTAGTCAAAGTTTTGGCGGATCAAGCCATGATTTTATGAATGATTTAGATTTTACTAAGCTTTTTAAATAATACTAAAGGCAAAAAGCCTTTAGTATGTGTTTTATTTAATAACTCCACAAGCCATTCTAGCGCCACCACCGCCAAGTGCTGCAGGATGATCGCTATGATTATCTCCTCCAAAATGTATCATTAAAGAGTGATTTTTAAGCTCATCAAGAGTTTTGATTTTTGGTGCTAATACAGGATTAGTTGCTTTGCCATCTTTTTCTACATAAAGTGGTGGTAAATCACCTCTGTGGCCTCTATCATCCCATGGGCTTGAGTGTGCGTCAGTTTTTTCAGGATCCCAGTGACCACCAGCTTTCATACCTAAACCCTTATCGGTTGCTCCACAATCAGCGTTTGCATGAACATGAAAACCATGAATTCCACTTTCTAAACCTTGAAGATTTGGGTAAAACGCTACCCCATAAGGAGTTTGTACTGCTACTACTTCACCTGCGTTTTTGTTGGCATTTTTATCAAGAATTTCCATTTTGATAACTAGATGATCTTTTTGTGCTTTTGGATTAAAATTTTCCAAATTTGCCCCAATTAAAAAACTTGATGCTAGTAAAGATCCTAGAATTATTTTTCTCATTTTCTCTCCTTTTGTTAAAAATTATTTTATTGTAGCATATATTATTAATAAAAAGTATTTTTTGATAAATAAAAATAATATAGAAGTAAAAATGATGGTTTAAGTAAAACTTTTAAGCCTTTTGGCTTAAAAGTCAAATAATTCTCCAAGCCAACTTTCTTTTTTCTTGTATTTATAACCATTGTTATGATGATAGTTTGCTTGTTGGTTGTAATTTGGTTGTTGAGATTGTTGTGGCGTACTTTGAGATGTACTTCTTTCTATGATTTTATCAAGTTCACCACGATCAAGCCAAACACCACGGCATTTTGGACAATAATCAATCTCAACCCCATTTCTTTCACTCATTAATAAAGCTGTATTTGCACAAACTGGGCAATTCATATTTATCCTTTATAAAAATTTTCCTAAAGTATATAGGTTTAAAGTAAATTATGAGTTTAAGTCCCAATCAATAGGACTTTTGCCAAGTTTTAATAAAATTTCATTACTTTTTGAAAAATGTTTGCAACCTAAAAAAGCATTCCTTGCTAAAGGTGAAGGATGTGCTGCTTCTAGGATAAAGTGTTTTTGAGGGTTGATTAAAACTTTTTTATTTTTAGCATAATTTCCCCAAAGCAAAAACACTAATCCCTCTTTTTCATCGCTAAGTTTTGATATAACTGCATCGGTAAATTTTTGCCAGCCAAAATGTGCGTGCGAAGTAGGTTTGTTTGCTTCTACGCTTAAGATAGAGTTTAAAAGTAAAATTCCTTGTTTAGCCCATTTGCTAAGATCTCCATGTCTTGCTATAGGAATGTTTAAATCATCTTGTAATTCTTTGTAGATATTAAGTAAAGATGGGGGAATTCTAACTCCTATTGGTACGCTAAAGCTTAAACCCATAGCTTGATTTGGGTTGTGATAAGGATCTTGTCCTAAAAGTATGATTTTTAAATCCTGTAAAGGAGCTAGGTTAAATGCATTAAAGATTAAATTTGCTGGCGGATATATAGTTTTTCCTTCGTTTAAGGCATTGATATAATGAGTTTTTATCTCTAAAAAATAAGGTTTTAAAAACTCATCTTTTAAAAATTCTTTCCAAGTTTGTTCTATTTTTATTTTTTCTAAACAAATATCCATTTTTATCCTTACCAAGAAAGTATAAACTCACTTCCCTCATTTTCTTTGCTTAAAACTTTAATGTTGATATTGTTTTTATCAGCTATTTGCTTGACTAAGTTTAAACCTATGCCAAAGCCACCTTGATCTTGATTAAAGCGTTTATAGCGTGTAAAAATTTGAGCTATTTCCTTAGTACTCATACCTTGACCTTCATCTTTAATGTTAAGTGTTTTTTCTTTTAAGTAAATATAGATTTTTTTATGAGCATTGGTGTATTTTATGGCATTGCTTAAAAGATTATCGATTAAAATTTGTATTTCTTCTTTATTGGCATAAAAGTTTTGCTCTAAAAGATTTTTTTCAATGATGAGATTTTTTTGGGCGATTAAAGTTTCAAAGTATTCTAACCTTTGTTCCAAAAGCTCTTTTAAATTGATATCTTCTTTTGTATTTTCTTTTTGCAAGAAAAAATTCAAGGCTATGAGATTTTGATAGATGTGGTTTAAATTTTTACTTGCTAGTTTGATATGATTTAGTTTTTTTATGTTATTTGGATTTAAATTTGTATCATCAAATTTTTTAATACTAGCTAAAATCACACTTAAAGGTGTATTAATTTCGTGCGTGGTATCTTTGATAAAATCATTCAGTGCTTTAAATTGTTCTTTGATATTTTTAAAGACAAGCAAAATGAGTATATAAGCAATTATAGCAAGTAGTAAAATGCATATAAGCGTATAAAAAATAGTTTTTAATTTTAATTTCCAAAGTTCATCGGCAAAATCATTGATGTCTAGATTATTATAATTATCTTTGCGGTATTGCTCTTTTTTAAAACCAAGATCATCAGTTTCTATAATGATATGAATATTTTTATGTCTTAAGAAATGAGAATGGTGTTTTGGTTTTTTTAGATTACTTGTGTCTATATAGGTGTTGAGATTTCTAATCCTTGAAAAATCTATAAATAATCTTTTGTTTTCATTGTAAATAAAATCATTTTTTTTAAGTTGTGTTAATATTTTTAAAGCATCGAAAGTTAAATTGCTAAAAATAACTTGGTTATTTGCGATAATGGCAAATTGAGTGTTGAGTCTTTTGGATATATAGGAAAAATCTTCTTGATTTAAATATGTTCTATCGTGTCTTGCTTCGATGATATTTTGCAAAATATAATTATAGTGAGTGTATGAATGTGTTATTTGATTTAATCGTATGTAGTTTGCTTCTTTTTGATAAAAAGTGATAAAAAAAATTGTTAGAAATACACCACTTGTGATGATATAAAGGGCTAGAATTTTAAAAATAGTATTATTAAAATTTTCACTTTTCATTTTCTAGCCTTATGGCATAGCCTATGTTTCTTTGGTTGATAATAAGATCTTTGCCAAGAATTTTTCTTAAATTTTTTACATAAACTCTAAGGCTCATAATTGCTGGCTCTTCATCCAAACTCCAAATTTCATCAAAAATGGTTTCTATGCTTACAAAGTGTGGGCGTTTTTTTAAAAGCAAGGCTAAGAGCTCTTTTTCTTTGTTGGTAAGATTGATGATTGTTTTATCTTGATAAAGAGTTTTATTAAGCGGATCAAAAGAAATATTTTTTGAGGAGTTAAGCAAAATCAAATCTTCTTTTTGGTGACTAAAATTTCTTTTAATGATATTTTTGACACGGATAATTAATTCATCTATGTCAAAAGGTTTTTTAACATAATCATCACAACCTGATAAAAATCCTTGTTTTACATCATCAAGCATAGATAAAGAAGTTAAAAATATAGCAGGGGTGTTTTTAGCACTTTCTCTTAATTCTTTTAAAACTTCAAAGCCGTTGCCTTTTGGAACTTTAACATCAAAAATCCAAAGATCAAAATTTTCTTCATAAGCTTTTTCTAGTGCCTCTTGTGCATCATATACACAAGAGACTTTAAAGCCCTCATCACTTAAGGCTTCATCTATAATTTCATTTAAACTTAAATCATCTTCTAAGAGCAGAATTTTTGCTGCCATTTTATCTCATCGGACAATTTGCATGGTGCGCTCTTAAACCATGATGATTTTTATGGGAATGGGTGTTATTGTAATGGTGCAAATTTAACTCTCTTATTTCTTTGCCACTCATTTCATCGGTTAGTTTTTGCATATCTTCTTGAACGATAGCTCTTCTTTGGTTTCTTTCTTGAGTAGAAAGTTTAGAGATGTTTTCGTGTAAATTAGCCCTAAATTGTTGATGAAAATCTTTTGCATCTTTGTATTTCATTTCATTCATTCTTTTTTTCATCTCAATAACCAAATCAGCTTGATCTTGCGCTTTTACACTTTTTGCAAGATTTAAAATCTCATCATTACTTTTTTTAGAAAAATCAGCTCCTAGGGCAAATGAAGCAGCCAAAGAACCCACGATAAATAAACTTACAATTTTTTTCATTGTTTCTCCTTTAAATTAATGATGAGAAATTATAAAAGCTCAAAATAAAGCCAAAATGAAATTTATTGACAAATAAAAAGCACATTAGCTCTTAAATTTTGTTTTTCACTTTTAATAATAGGCAATACAACACTATCTGCACTAGCTGCTAAACTTGGAGCATTGTGTTTGATGTTGCAACTATCAAAATGAATGTTTTTTATCATGCAAGTTTTTGCTAGAGTTTTAGAATAATATTGAGCCTTTTCAAAAGCTTTTTTAAATGCAAGATCATATAAATCTTCTTTATTTGCTTCTAAAATAGCCTCATCAAAACCAGCTTGCAAAGCTTTGGTGTTAAAAGAAATTAAAGTATTAGTAGTGCTAATACTTTCTATATCTTTTATAAGATTTTCATAGTCTTTATTTTTGTTTTGCGGGATTTGACAAGCAAAATTAGAGTGCAATCTATATCCATTTAGCGTTTTTACTCCTTGATAGTAATTATAACTTGGTTCTAAAGTATAACTTCCACCTTTGCAATAATTTTCTTTAGCAATACGATCTGAGATTTCTTTAAATGTTTTAGCAATATGATTTTTTTCTTCACTAGAAACAATGGTTTTTTTACTAAGTTCTTCGCTAGCACTAAAATTTAAAGTAGCATTAAAGATATTTGGCATGATTTCATTAGATACTTCTATGCTTCTTGAAAATTCTATATTTTGTTTATCGTGATTTTTTAAGCCTAAAAATTCAGTGTTAAAAACTACTCCTAGTACGAATAATACCAAACAAAGTAGTCCTAAGCCTAAGCCTTTTAAAAAACTTTTCATTTTTGCTCCTTTTTAAAAATATTTTTTAATTTTAACATAAAGCCTTTAAGAATAGATTGTATAATTTTTTTAAAAATAAAGAAAGTTTTAATGCAAAAAATTCATGAAAATATTTTGAAATGGTATGATCAAAATGGTAGGAAAAGTCTTCCTTGGCGTATTTTGCATGATGAGTGGAAAAAATACGCTAAAGCAGATGATTTAGAAAAATTAAAAAATATTGATATTGCTTATGCTGTTTATGTTAGTGAGATTATGCTTCAGCAAACTCAGGTAAAGAGTGTTTTGCAAAATTATTATTTTCAGTTTTTAGCTAAATTTCCTTCTTTAAAAGCACTTTCTATGGCAAGTGAAGATGAGGTTTTAAAAGCTTGGCAAGGACTTGGGTATTATACTAGAGCTAGAAATATGCACAAATGTGCAAAAATTTGTGTGCAAGAATTTGATGCAAAATTACCATTTGATATTAAAGAGCTTCAAAAACTTCCTGGTATTGGAGAATATACAGCCGGAGCTATAGCTTGCTTTGGTTTTTTGCAAGCTAAGTCTTTTGTGGATGCAAATATAAAAAGAGTTTTGAGTAGATTTTATAGTTTGCAAAATCCAAGCTCTAAACTTTTAACACAAAAGGCAAAAGAATTTTTAAACTATGATAATGCATTTGATCACAATCAAGCTTTGTTAGATATAGGGGCTTTGGTTTGCTTGCCTAAAAATGCAAAATGCAAGCTTTGTCCTTTAGAAAGCTTTTGTAGTGGAAAAAATGAATATGAAAAATTTAACCTAACTAAAAAAATTCAATACAAAAATACTATTTTAAAAATACTTATAGTACAAAAAAACGAGCAGTTTTTACTCATTAAGAGTCAAGAAAAGTTGTATTTTAATTTATATAATTTTTTAGAATACAAAAACCAAAAAAAAGCAAAATTTATAGGAGAATTTAAGCATTCTTATACCAAATACAAAATCAATGCTAAGGTATATTTTTTAAAAGATGATGATTTTGAAGATTTAAAAGCTAAAGCTTTTGCTTATAAAGAATTAGAGTATATCACGCTTTCAAAACTTGCTTTAAAGGCATTTGAGCTTTTTAAAAAGAGCGATTATGCATTTTGAGAAAATTTATATAGAATTAAGTGATATTTGTGGGCTAAAATGTGATTTTTGTCCTAGCCAAAAAGCCCAAAGAAAACAAATGAGCCTTGAAAACTTTGAAAAAATTTGCAAAAGCGTGCATAATCATGCCAAGCTTTTTACTTTCCATGTGCTTGGAGATCCTTTAAGGGTTTTAAATTTAAAAGAGTATTTAAAAATAGCTTTAAAATTTAATATGCAAATAGAGCTTACTACGAGTGGGTTTTATTTTGATGAAGAAAAAATCAATCTTGTTTTAAGTTTTAAAAATATCCACCAAATTAATATCTCTTTGGGTGCTTTTTTATCCCAAAGCAAAATGAGTTTAAAAGAATATTTTGAACCTATTTTGAAACTTATTTTTTTACACTTGGAAAATAAAAATAATTCTTTTATCAACTTAAGACTTTGGAATTTAGATAAAAATTTCAATCCACCTTTAGAAAATGAGAAAATTTATGATTTTTTAGAGCAAATTTTTAAAATAAAAATTCAAAAGCAAAAAGTTAAAAATCGCTTAGAAAGACATATTATCTTACACCAAGCTAGACTTTTTAAATGGCCTTCTTTGAAAGATGAGATTATTAGAGAGAATGGATATTGTCATGCTTTAAATGGACAAATTGCTATTTTAAGTGATGGGACTTTAGTGCCTTGTTGTTTGGATACTAAAGGGGATATAAAACTTGGAAATTGCTTTGAAAAAGATCTTAATGAGCTTTTAAATTCCTCTTTATATATAGAACTAAAAGAAGGTTTTAAACAAGGAATTTTAAAAGCCGAGCTTTGTAAAAGGTGTGAGTTTTTAGAGGCTAAAAACCTAAACTAACTTCATCTTCATCATTGATTTGATGATTTGTATCCAAGTCTTGTTTTGTTTCTTCTTGATGGTCTTTAGAATGTTTAAAAATATCTTCAGTAATTTTTGTAGCAATACCTCTAAGAGCTTTTTGTCTACTTGAACCACTTGTAGAGCTCATTTTAAACTCTAAAGTATTAGAAGATTTGCTTTCATTTGTAGCAAATTCTATTAAGCGATAATCAATGATAATATCATAAGATTGAGTGTTGCTTTCATTTTGTATTTGTTGTATTTTTGGATTTAAAATGAGTAAAAAATCAGCTTCTAAAGTCTTATAAAGCTTTACAAGTTCTTCATCGCTTGAATTTTTGGAAAGCAAAAATTTTTCCTGATTATAAAGATCAAAATTTGTTTTGTCTAAGATTTTAAATTTTTTATTCTGAAGTAAAACACTTAAAAGTTCTTGTTCAAATTTGGCTGAAAGTCCAGTTTTGATTCTATTAATGATGATTAGAGAGCTTTTGTTTTCAAGACTTTTGTCGCTATAAAGTTTTTTATAGATTAAAACTTTTGCATGAAATTCACTTTGATTTGTTTGAGTTAGAGACTTTATATCATAACTATTAAAAACACCATTACTAACAAAGTCAAGTTCTTCATCATAACCTATATTAAAATTTCCATTAAAATTAAATTCAAATTTTTTTAATTTGACTTGTTTTAAACCTTCTGTTTTTCCCAAGGCATCATTAATAGCATTTTTAATCGCTTCGCTTCTTGTACTTCCAAAGCCTTCTCCAAGGCTTTCTTTGTTTAAAACAGCCTGTGCTTGATAAGTACAAACAAGACTTAAAAAAAGTATAAGTAGTTTTTTTATCATAACTATTCTCTTTTTGTTTTTAAATAATAAAATAAATATTTTATTTTTATTTTAACATTATAAAGTTTAATCATATCTTGACTGCAAATTTTATACTCAAGATTAAATACCCAGAAAGTCTATAAAATTTTTATTATAAATTTAAAAAAATAAGTTATAATTTTTAATTTTAGAGAGGTGTCCGAGCGGTCGAAGGAGCACGCCTGGAACGCGTGTGTGGGGCAACTCACCGAGGGTTCGAATCCCTTCCTCTCTGCCACTATGCACTTTTGTTATACTGACTTCCTATGTAATCTTGTGATACATTTTGTGTGTATGATTTTATAGCTTTGGAATTTGAATTTGTTTTTTCCTCATTCTCATTTTCGCTTTTTTCATTTTGTGCTTTTAACTCTTCTGCCTTTATTTTAGCTTGTTCAGCGCGTGCGTCATTTTGCATTTGCATAGCATTAGCTGCTACTTTGTAATCTTGTGGGCTAGGATCAGCTGGTGCCATAGCTGCAGCAATTACTTGCATTGCATTTGCTATAGTTTCTTCAGGAGTATTACCTTTTTGCATTCTTATAGGCACTTCCCCTTCGACTGCATACATTTTATTATCAGGACCTCTTGTATAGCCAAAGCTCGCAGCACCGGCTAAAGCTCCACCAGCTGCTTGGTGGGCTGCTTCATGAGTTCTTACTTCTCTGTCGATTTTTTCAAGTTCTTGTACTTGTTTTACCTCTTCAGCGCTTAAGTCTTTACCGTTGACTTTTTGAGTTTTTTCTTCTTTTTCTTGATTGTTTTTATTTTCTTTTGTTTGCTGTGGATTTTCTTTTTCAGAAATGTTTTCTTTGATTTCTTCTTTGTCTTTGTTTTGATAAGGATTTTGTGTATAAAAAGCATTGTTATAACTTGAGCTTATTTGCATAAAAATCCTTTCTAATATAATTTCATATTTTTATCACAAAAAAGTTGAAAAATTTATAAAATAAATGTTTTATAAAATGTTAAGCAAAATAAAGTATAATTTTAACTTCTTTTTTATGTCAGGGTAGCTCAGCTGGCTAGAGCGCTGGTCTCATAAGCCGGAGGTCGGGAGTTCAAGTCTCCCCCTTGACACCACTAGAGTGTTATTTTTGCAAATTAAATTAAGAAATTTATTAAAGAAAAGTATTTAACACCCTTGTATATAAACAAAAGGTGTGTAGAATGCTAGTGCCAATCTAAAATTTTAATTTTCTCTGTTGTATTATAGGAAATACCAGAGCCTTTTGTTCTATTTTTTATGTACCCATATTTTAGAGTGAAAAAATGATCCCCTATATCTTTAGCACTAACTCCTTTGAAGGTTACGCTTGCATGTCCGTTATCGTCTGCTTTTATATCTTGTGAGTAAGGAATTATATAGGCTGAAACAATAAATATATTAGTTCTTGGGCCACAATTTTCAAAATCTATAACAAATGGCATTCCTTCTATGACGCTTTTTTCCTGGCCTTTTGAATTGGGGTATATTACATTGGGTGTAAAATCATAAAATAATTTTTTAGAATCAGAATAGCCACTGCAATATACAAATTTAATTACAGGATCAGTATACAAAGGAGTTTTAGATATTATAGTAACTGTTGCTATTCCTTGCTCGTTGAAAGTCTTATCTGATTCAACTATATTAGCATCTCCATAAACATCCCATTCTATTTTAGTATTTGGTTTTCCATCTTTTACAGTTAATGTTGTTTTTTCTCCAACCTTTCCTGTGATTAAATCAGGAGAATCTATAAATTTAGGAATATATTGATAAAGATAAAGTTGTACATTGACTGTATCCATTTTGGCAAAGTCTTTATAATATTTAATTGAAAAACTTAAAGACTTGATATGATAATTATCAACTTTGTAAAATTCCAAAACAGCTTCACCTTTTTCATTTGTAACATAAGACATTTTTTTTGGAATCGCAGAATGTGGATCTATTATTTGTATTGAAGATTTTGGTTTTAATCCGCTTACCTTGATATTGAAATCTTTTTCATAATCGATGGTTTTTTCTTGTCCTTTAAAGCTAGGATATTCTATTTGAGGAGTATAAACATGATGTTTAAAAGCAATCGTCTTACTTATCTTTTGATTCATTGCTTCAGCACTAATAATTAATTGTTTTTCATAAGGAGATTTTGTATCAATCGTCATTGACGCCCAGCCATCTTTATCAAATTTATCATCCATTTTCCTTATAACACCATCTCCACTTAAACCCCATGATACTTTAACACCTTCTTTCCCACCATATAAAGGAATTTGTATTATAGTTGAACTTTCGATAACATCCGGAAGATTTCTAAAAAATAG
>NZ_JAKMQF010000004.1:0-139556 GCF_025771405.1 Campylobacter sp. RKI_CA19_01116 | reverse complement strand
CTTTTTTAATATTTTGAATATAATTTACCAAAAAAACACTTGGGAGTAAAAAAACAAATGGTGCCCGAGGTCGGACTCGAACCGACACAAGGTTGCCCTTACCAGATTTTGAGTCTGGCGCGTCTACCAGTTTCACCACTCGGGCTTTTTTAAGATTTTAGATTAAAAATATAGAATGTAAAATTATACTAAAAAAAAATTAAAGCAATATAAAAATATTTATATAGTAAATTAAAATATCTTTAAAATTGGAACTTTTTTTGCTTGTAAATAATTAAAAAATTTATTTGCGGAGCAAGATAATGAGAATTAGTAACCAGTATACTTACTACACTTCTATACAAAATTACACGGATGGTCAGTCTTTACTTAATAAATATAATTTGCAATTACAAACAGGTCAACTTATACAGCACTCTTGGGAAAATGCCAATACTTATATTAATGGTTCAAGATTAGAATATGAACTAGCTAATATAGGTCAGGTAATTGAAGGAACTCAATCAGCTATGGAATTAGCAAAAAACACAGATACGGCTTTAAAAAATATCACTGAACTTTTGGAAAAATTTAAAACACTCTTAACAAAAGCTGCAAGCGATGGTAACTCTCAAGAATCAAGAGAAGCTATAGCGAAAGAACTTAAACTTGTGAGAGATTCTATTGTAAATATTGCCAATACTAGCATTAATGGGCAGTATTTGTTTGCAGGATCAAATAGTGCTAATATGCCTTTTGATAAATATGGAAACTATACTGGCAATAAAGATAATATTTTTGTGGTTAGTGGTGCTGGCACGCAAATTCCTTATAATATACCTGGTTGGGATTTATTTTTTAAACCTGATTCAAATATAAATAAAATCATTTCAACAAATGTTTCTTTCACTGATGCTCGTTATCCGGATAAAAAAGAATATTTAACAGGAGAGTCTAAATTTTCGCATTTAATAGGCCAAAATTATGTTCAAAATGGCAAACTTGATCCTGATAAAAATTTCGAAGATAGTTATGATGAGAAACTTCCTTTTCCACACTCATCAATGTATATTCAAGGCGTTAGACCCGATGGAACAAGTTTTAAAGCCACTTTGGATATAGATCCTGATGCTAAAATTGAAGATGTTTTAGAAAATATTGGAAAGCTATATGGCAACACAGAGGGAAATGAGGTTGTTAAGGTCGCATTGAATGATAGTGGCCAAATAGAAATAAAGAGTTTAAAAGAAGGAAGTAGTTCTTTAGATTTTCATGCAGTTGCCATGACACCACAACTTCAAGACGCAGAGCAAATTAAAGCCTTAAGTGAGGCTGCTCAAAGAGAAGGTATCAGCATGGACGAAGTTACCAATCGCATTATGCAAGCAGCGCATAATGGAGATTTAAATAATACTAAAAGTCCAGTAACTGTGGAAGTTGGCGGTGAGCAATTTACTGTTGATATTTACAAAACAGACTTTATAAAAAGCAATATCAATGGTAATAAAACCAATGGAGCTGACTTTGATGTGCCTTTTGAAAAAGATGGCAATACTGTTTTTGGAAATGTTTCTCAAGTGATTAAAGGCACTAGTGAGTATGCTACTGATAGTACAAAATTAAGTGAAGTCGTTGCAAATGCTAATGGTAGCATGGATGGCCAACAACTTCAAATGGAAATCACTTCTAGAAGCGGTCAAAAATATAATGTAACTATTGATTTAGAAAATTCTACTGTAAGTTATCCTGATCCAAATAATCCGGATCAAACCATTAGTTTTCCTATTACTCATTCTCAATATAATGAAGCAACTGGAACCTCAGTGGGTATGCAAACAAGACCTGAAGATATTACCTATGGTCAGTTAAATGATATTATAGGTATGTTTGCAAGCGATAATGTTCCTACAGCAACTATTACTCCAAATGCAAACGGAACTATTAATAATAATGATTTTCAA
The DNA here is from genome assembly GCF_025771405.1 of Campylobacter sp. RKI_CA19_01116. Taxonomy (NCBI): domain Bacteria; kingdom Pseudomonadati; phylum Campylobacterota; class Epsilonproteobacteria; order Campylobacterales; family Campylobacteraceae; genus Campylobacter; species Campylobacter sp. RKI_CA19_01116. The sequence goes on along the minus strand of NZ_JAKMQF010000004.1, from coordinate 137,616 downwards.
ACTATCCAACAAGACATAGCTGATTCTAAGGGTTTTGTTGAGGTTAGTATGGACTATAAAGGTCGTATAAGTATTACTGATAAATTTTCAACTAATACAAATATAGGTCTTACCATCAAAGATTCAAATTCAAATAGCGGCTTTCCCCCAGCAGGAGAAGTAAGCAATGGTTCAGGTTTTGTATTTAGTGCAAATAATTCTTTAACTATCGATGATCCAAATATTGATTTGATTAAAGATTTGGACGAGATGATAGATGCGGTTTTAAACGGTAGCATGAGGGCTGATTCAGAAGGAAGTGATCCTAGAAATACAGGTTTACAAGGCGCATTAGAAAGGATTGATCATTTACAAGATCATGTTAGAAAAATGCAAACAACCATAGGAGCTTATACTAACAACATAGAAGAAACAAACAAAAGAATGACTTTTTTAAATGTTAATGTTGCTTCTATAAAAAGTGGAGTGACTGATGCTGATTATGGGCAAACATATATGATGTTTATGCAAACTATGGTTTCTTATCAAGCTATGCTTTCAGCTACTTCTAAAATTTCTCAAATGAGTTTATTAAACTACTTATAATTTTTGATATAATAGCTTTTTTATTTATAAAAGGATGTGTTATAAAAAAAGAAGCTATTTTTATCATTTCTAATGTTTTTATTTTTTATTTTTGTCTAAGTGCTTTGATACCTGATCAAGCTTTAGTAAGTATTATAGGATACTCTTTAGCAAAACTTAGCTATTTTTTATTTGGCTCATTGACTAAATTTTATCCTTTTGTCTTTTTTTGGTTTAATTATCTTTTATATAAAAATGATTATAACTTTGAACTTATTGAGCGTAGATTTAGTGTAGCTATCTTTACTTGCATTTTTGCTTCGCTTATTTTTGCTTCAGCATTTTTGCAAGATAAAGGTTATATAGCTTCTGCTATGTTTGTGATTTTAGATGGACTTTTTGGAAAAATAGGAAGTTTAATCTTAGTGATTTTGCTTTTAGCTTTTGCTTTTAGTATTTCTTTTCCGCAAATTATCAAAGAAGTGTTTAAAATAGATCTTGATTTTGATTTTTATTTAAAACTCGAAACTTTAATTAAAAATAAAATTTTTGGCTTTTTTGGTGGTGATAAGTATGAAAATGAAACCAAAGAAGAGCAAGAAAAACTTAAGCAAGAGCTTTTAATTAAAGAAAAAAAAGAAGAACTCGTTGAGAAAGAAGAGTTGCCAAAACAAGAGGTTCAAGAAAATAAAAAATTCAATCTTGAAGATTTGAAAAATCAAGAATTAGAAGAAGTGATAATTAGTGAAGAGGATAAAAAATTAAGCTCAAGTTATATTCATGAGCTTTCAGAGCCTATTGCAAGTTTTGCTCAAAAAGCTAGTCAAATAAATATAAAGGAAGATGAAATGACCCCTGAAGAGTATTTGTCAAAATATAAAAATAATAGTGAAGATATTTATACTCAAACTTTAAAAAGTAAAAATTTAGATGAGCCAAGTTATAAAAGACGTAATATGGACTTAAATGAAAACAAAGAAGAAGTGATAGAAGAAAATTCTTTATTTGCCAAAGAGCTTAAAGAGCGTGAGCAAATGCTGCAAAAAGCTAAATTGCTAGAAGAGTATAAAGCTTTACAAAAAGAAAAAATTTTAGAAGAACTTAATGAGGATTTTAAAAAAATTGAAGAATTAAATGCTATAGAAGCACAAAAAGAAGCTGAGTTTAAAAAAATTCAAAATAAAACTAGCTTTTTAGGGGTGAAAGATTTTAAAGATGAAGATTTTATTCCGCAAAATGAAGTAAAAGAACTTGATTTTAGTGAAGATGATTTTGCTAAGCCTGTTAGTATAGAAGAACTAAGAGGTAAAAGAAACTATGAAAGTCCTTTTGTGGTAGAAGAAGTACAAATTGAAGTTAAAGAAGAAAAAGTTCCATTTGAAATTACTCAAGAGCCTATAGTGGAAGTAGTAGAAAACAAAACACACCATTCTATCACTAATGAAGTGAGTGAAAATAAAGTTTTATTGAAAGATCTTGATTTTGGAAATTTTGAAAAACCAAAAGATTTTTCTTTACCACCTTTAGATTTTTTAACCATGCCAAAAGAAGGCAAAAGTGAAATCAATGAAGAAGAAATCGATAGAAAAATTTATGATTTATTGGAAAAATTAAGACGCTTTAAAATAGGTGGCGATGTAGTTAGAACTTACACAGGTCCTGTTGTAACTACTTTTGAATTTCGTCCAGCAGCAGATGTTAAAGTGAGTAAAATTTTATCTTTACAAGATGATTTGGCTATGGCTTTAAAAGCTCAAACTATAAGAATTCAAGCTCCAATCCCAGGTAAAGATGTAGTAGGAATTGAAGTCCCAAATGAAAAAATCGATACGATTTACTTAAGAGAAATTTTAGAAAGTGAGGTATTTAAAAATTCTAGCTCACCTTTAACTATAGCTTTAGGTAAGGATATAGTAGGTGATCCTTTCATCACAGATCTTAAAAAGCTTCCTCATCTTTTAATAGCAGGAACTACAGGAAGTGGTAAAAGTGTGGGAATTAACTCTATGCTTTTATCTTTGCTTTATAGAAATTCACCAAAAACCTTAAGACTTATGATGATAGATCCAAAAATGCTTGAATTTAGTATTTATAATGATATTCCACATTTACTTACACCGGTAATTACTGATCCTAAAAAGGCGGTAAATGCTTTATCAAATATGGTGGCTGAAATGGAACGCAGGTATCGTTTGATGGCTGAAGCAAAAACTAAAAATATAGAAAATTACAATGAAAAAATCAAAGAACAAGGTGGTGAAATCTTACCATTTATTGTAGTGATTATCGATGAGTTGGCTGATTTAATGATGACTGCGGGTAAGGATGTTGAGTTTTATATAGGTCGCTTAGCACAAATGGCAAGAGCAAGTGGAATCCACTTAATCGTAGCTACACAACGCCCTTCAGTAGATGTTGTTACTGGTGTTGTAAAAGCAAATTTACCAAGTAGAATTTCTTATAAAGTAGGGCAAAAGATAGACTCTAAGGTTATTTTAGATTCTATGGGTGCTGAAAGCTTACTAGGGCGTGGGGATTGTTTATTTACCCCTCCCGGTATGAGTGGTTTAGTGCGTTTGCATGCACCTTTTGCAAGCGAAAATGAAATCGAAAATATAGTAGAGTTTTTAAAAGCTCAACAAGTAGTAGAATATGATGAGAGCTTTTTAAAAGATGATAGCCAAGATGGATCTTATAAAAGAAGTGAATTTGATGATGGGGATTTAGATGAACTTTATGAAGAAGCAAAGGCTGTAATCTTAGAAGATAGAAAAACTAGTATTTCTTATTTGCAAAGACGCTTAAAAATAGGCTATAACCGCGCAGCAAATATTATAGAACAACTTTCACAAACAGGTGTTTTAAGCGAACCTGATGCAAAAGGCCAAAGAGAAATTTTATAATCAATTTCTTATTGCCTTGTTATGATCTTTTAAAGTAGAGGTAAAAATATGCTTATTAGTTTTTTTATCTCTTACAAAGTATAAATATTCTGTTTTAGCAGGAAAAATAGCTGCCTTGATAGCTTCAAATGAAACATTGCACACAGCTTCTTTTGGTATGCCATTAAATTTATAAGTATTGTAAGAACTATTATCTGATCTTATTCTTTGTGGAGTGATTTTTTCATGAGAGTATTTTCCATAATTTAATGTTCCATCCATTTGAAGCTTCATACCTTTTCTTAAACGATTTCTAATTACAGATGAAACTATAGGCATTTCTTCATTATTTGCTGCTTCTTTTTGTATAATGGAAGCTATGATGATATACTCATGCCATTTTTTTTCATTATATTCTCTAAAAATTTTATAAGAAAGTTTTTTAAATTCACTTACAGAGTAAGCCAAAAGATATTTTACTAAAAGCTCTTCTGTGATACCTTTTGGAATTTTATAAGTTTCAGGAAAAAGCATACCTTCTTTAAAAGGACTTTGTTTATAAAATTCCTGCATTAAGATTTTAGCATTTAAATTTAACTTTGGTGCTAATTCTTCAAAGAAAATTTCAGTTGTTTCTCCAGGAATTAAAGTAATAGTTTCAAGCGCTGCTTTAGCGACGGTAAGCTTATGTAAAAATTCAGCTCTATTTAGTTCTTTTGTGCCTATATTTATCCAGCCAGATTGTGGATGGCCCAAAAAATATAAAGCATATTTATCAATACTGCTCATTTTATAGTTATTTTTATCTAATTGCGTTATAATCTTGCTAACAGAACCTTGTGGTATAAAAACCACAGAGTTTGTTTTTATAGGTAAAAGTAGATAATAAAAAATGGATAAAAGAAAAATTAAAATCAAGTCACAACATATTAAAAAAATTCTTAAATGTTTAGCATTACCTATGATACTTTTCATTGCTTTGTTTATTTACCTCAAAAATGGAATTTATATAGAAAAATTAGAATTTTCTTCTATTAAGTTAGAGAAATTATATATTAAATTAGATAAAAAACTCATTTTAAATGCTAAAAAAGTCGTAGTAAATTCTCAAAGTCAAAGTGCTCAAAATGAAACTAGCGCAAGTAAAGCTGTGCAGCTTATTAAAGATGTAAAATATATTTATTGGTTTTTTCAAGAAATCAATATTGATGAAATGTTTGTCAATAACTATCCTGTGGAGTTAATTTATAAAAATAATTTATTTTTTGTAAACAGTAAAAATCTTTTAGTAAAAGTGAATTTAAAAATTAGTGATAAAAATATACAAGCTAATATTGATAATTTTCTTTTAAAAGATCATAATCTTAGCATAATTGGCTCCTTGCTTATTAATCCTAAGACAAAATTTTATACTTTTAAAGGTAAAATCGATAGTGATTTTTTAAAAAGTGATGTTAAATTTTCACTCAAAAGAGAAGAGATTGCTTATGAATTAGAAAATATCAGTTCAAATAATATTTCGCAAATTTTTGATATTTTAGTAGAAAATGGAGTGCATTTGCCTTCTAATCTTGCTCTTTGGGTGGGTGGTAAGGTAAAGGCTGATTTTTATTTTATAGAAAAATTAAGCGGTTTTGCAGACTTTGGAAAGCATAGATATTATTTAAACGATATCAATGCCAAAGGTTATGTAAATAATTTAAAAGTAGTTTTAGATAAAGGCATAGATCCTATCGTAAGTCCTTTTGTAAGACTTGAATTTGCTAAACAAAGACTTGATTTTATTTATGATGATTTGCGTTTTAATAATTATGATTTAACTCAAAGTCAAATTTATATAGATAATATGTTAAATGAAAAAGCAGGAATTTATATACGTATTAAAAGTGATAATGCTAGAGCTGATTATAGGGTTAATAAAATTTTGCTTTTATATGATATAAAATTACCATTTTTACAAAATAATGGTGTCGCAAAGACTGATTTAGTATTAAAAATTCCTTTTGACCATCCTGAGAAAATTACTTATAATGGTAGTTTTAATATTATTAATTCAAATACAAATATAAGTGATTTTAAGATAACTCAAGCAAATCTTACTTTAAAAAAAGATAAGCTAGATATACAAAATGCAAGCGTGCAAAGTAGTATGATTAATGGTGATCTTAATGCAAGTGTTGATTTGAAGCAAAAAAAAGGTGATTTTAAAACCTTTATAACAAACTTAGAACTACCACAAGAGAGCTTAAAAATGGAAAATAAATTTCTTGATTTAAGCCTTGATTTTGATAAAAATATTAGTTTATATAATAAAGAATTTACCACAACTTTAAATTTTGATCAAGGTATGTCTGTTTATGTTGAAAAACTTGCAAAATATAAAAATTATTCTAAATTAATGCAAAAAAATAAAGTGCATGATGGGGAATTATCTTTAAATACTTTAAATTTCCAAGATTTTAATGTAGATATTAATAATACTACTTTTGAATCATTTTTGCTCTATAAAGATAATAATCCTTATGAATATGATAGTTTTAATATAAAAATAAAAGGTAATGATTTTAATTTAACTAGTGTAAGTGGTAGTATTTTTGCACAAAAAGACAATGATGATGTAAATATTACTTTAAATAATATTAATTTATTGATTTCTCAGCAAGATACAGAAAATACTTTAGATACTCTTGAAAATTCAACTTATAATATTAGTGGTAAAAATATAGATTTGATTTTAAAAGATTTTAATAAAACCTTAGATTTTGATCAATTTGACGCTAAAATTAAAAAAGATTCCGTAAAAGCTTGGGCAAATAGAAATGAATCTAGATTTGATTTTTTGTTTAAAGAAAATCAAATGCAAATTAGAGCTTTAAAAATGGATGATGATTTTCTAAACACCTTTATGCGCCAAAATGTTTTTGAAAAAGGTGAGTTTAATCTTTATGTAGATGGCAATAGTACTGATTTTTTCAAAGGTAAGTTCTTATTTAAAGATACTTATTTAAAAGATTTGAAATTTCATCAACAGCTTTTAAGTTTTATTGATACCATACCTAGTTTAATTTTATTTAAGGCGCCTACCTTTAATGAAAAAGGCTTTAGTGTTGAAAATGCTGGTATAAGTTTTAATCGTAAAAAAGATCTTTTTGAAATAGACGCACTTAATTTTAATGGTGATAGTGCAGATGTGTTAGGTCAAGTTAAAATCAATTTAAGAAGCAATCAAGTGGATGGTTTATTAGAACTTAGAACGCTAAAATCAGCCAGTTCGGTTATTTCCAAAGTTCCAATTATCAATCAAATTATATTAGGTAAAGATAGGCAAATTAGTACACAAATTAAATTAAGCGGAACAGTGGATGAACCTGAATTTAAGACCCAGCTTATTGCACAAAGCTTGCAACTTCCTTATCATTTAATTAAAAATATTTTTGAATTACCAGCTAATTTAGTGAAATAAACGCAAAAAGGAGAAAAAATGAAAATCACTATCATAGGCGCAGGAAATGTTGGTGTAAGTACTGCTTATGCTTTGATTTTAAGAGAGTTGGTTGATGAGCTTGTTTTGATTGATATTAATAAAGATTTGCTTTTTGCTAGAGAATTGGAATTAAGTCAGAGCATAGCTGCTTTTAATTTTGATATTAAAATAACTTGCACGGATGATTATGCGCACTCAAAAGATTCTCAAGTGGTTGTTTTTAGTGCGGGAGTAGCTAGAAAAGAAGGTCAAAGTAGGGATGAGCTTTTTGCTATTAATGCTAAAATTATGCTTGAGTGTGCCAATAATATTAAAAAATTTAACAACGATCCTTTGTTTATTATAGTAAGCAATCCTGTAGATTTTTTACTGGATGCTCTTTATGAAAGTAAATTATTTTCATCAAAGAAAATCATTGCTATGGCAGGCGTTTTGGATAATGCTAGATTTAAATATGAAGTGGGTAAAAAACTAAATATAAAAACTTCTTATATAGATACTAAGCTTATAGGTTTTCACAATGATAGCATGGTTTTAGTAAAATCTCAAAGTAAAGTTCAAAACAAAGCATTAAATGAGGTTTTAAATGAATATGATCTTGTTCAAATAGAACAAGAAGTTAAAACCGGTGGTGCTAAAATTATTAAACACTTAAAAACTTCAGCATATTTAGCCCCTGCAAGTGCTTGTGTGAGGATGATAGAGGCTTTAAAAAGTGGAGAATTTTTACCAATATGTGTGATTTTAGATGGAGAATACGGCATAAAAGAAAAAGCTTTTGGTGCTATGGCAAGGATAAGTCTTGATGGGGTGCTTGAAATTTTGGAGTTAAAATTAGACGATCAAGAACAAATTGCATTAGAAAATTCTCTCATTCAATATAATTATAAATAATTTTTAGGAGTTTTTTACTCCTAATGTTACTTTGCGTTATAAATACCTATTTGTTTTACTTTATATCTTAAATAATATTTACTCATGCTATAAATTCGCTATAATAAAAAGTTTGTTTTAAAAATAACTTTTGATAAAAAATCATTAAAAATAACAAAAAATTAGAAAGGAATTTTAATGGTAGCCCCAGAAAATACACCGGTTTGGGTTGATGAAGCAAGATGTAAAGCTTGTAATATCTGTGTTAGCTATTGTCCAGCTGGAGTTTTAGCAATGAGAGATGAAATCAGTGCAGTTTTAGGACAGATGATAGAAGTGGTTCATCCTGATTCTTGTATAGGCTGTAGTGAATGTGAAAGTCACTGCCCTGATTTTGCAATTTTTGTTGCAAAAAGAGATGAGTTTAAATTTGCAAAGCTTACGCCAGAAGCCAAAGAAAGAGCACAAGCTGTTAAAGAAAATAAATATAAAAAATTAAACGCATAGGAAAAACAATGAGAGAAGTGATATCAACAGGTAATGTTTTAGTAGCAAAAGCTGCGATTGATTGTGGCTGTAAATTTTTTGGTGGTTATCCAATTACCCCAAGTTCTGAAATAGCACATGAATTAAGCCATATGCTACCAAAAAATGATGGTACTTTTATACAAATGGAAGATGAAATTTCAGGTATTAGTGTGGCTTTGGGTGCTTCTATGAGTGGTGTTAAGTCTATGACAGCAAGTAGTGGACCTGGAATTTCTTTAAAAGCTGAGCAAATTGGTTTGGGTTTTATAGCTGAAATTCCACTAGTAATTGTAAATGTTATGAGAGGTGGTCCATCCACTGGTCTTCCAACAAGAGTTGCACAAGGAGATTTGTTTCAAGCCAAAGCTCCAACACATGGAGATTATGCAAGTATAGCTTTAGCTCCTGCTTCATTAGAGGAAGCTTACACTGAAACTATTAGAGCTTTTAATTTAGCTGAAAAATACATGACTCCGGTATTTTTGCTTTTAGATGAAACCATAGGACATATGAATGGTAAGGCTAAATTACCTGATTTAGAAGAATTAGAAATTATTAACCGTAAAAAATTTACAGGAGATAAAAAAGATTATAAACCTTATGCGGCAGGGGAAAATGAAGCTGCTACACTAAATCCTTTCTTTGAAGGTTATCGTTATCATATCACAGGACTTCATCATGGAGATATAGGTTTTCCAACCGAAGATGGAGCGATAGTAGATAAAAATATGAAAAGATTGTTTGGTAAGATTAAAAATAATACCGATGAAATTTGTACTTATGAAGAGTTTATGTGTGATGATGCGCAGTTTTTAATCATTGCTTATGGTAGTGTTGCAAGATCTGCTAAAGAAGCTATCTTAAGACTTAGAGAAGAGGGTTTAAAAGTAGGGCTTTTTAGACCTATCACGCTTTATCCAGTAGCTGAGAAAAAAATAGCTCAAGTGGTATCTAAATTTGAAAAAGTTATGGTTAGCGAGCTTAATATGGGGCAATATTTAGAAGAAATTCAAAGAGTAAGCAAAAGAGATGATTTTATTAGCTTACACCGTGCAAATGGTCGCCCTATAACCCCAAGTGAAATTATTGCTAAAGTAAAGGAGAATATGTAAAATGGCTTTTAATTACGATGAATATTTAAGAGTGGATAAACTTCCAACACAATGGTGCTGGGGTTGTGGGGATGGAGTTGTTTTAAAAGCTATTATTAGGGCTATTCAAAAACTTGGCTGGAATATGGATGATGTTTGCTTAGTTTCTGGTATAGGTTGTAGTGGTAGAATGAGTTCTTATGTAAATTGTAATACAGTGCATACTACCCATGGTAGAGCTATTGCTTATGCAACAGGGATTAAACTGGCAAATCCTAAAAAACATGTAATCGTAGTAAGTGGGGATGGTGATACTTTAGCAATTGGTGGAAATCACACTATCCATGGATGTAGAAGAAATATAGATTTAACTCATATTTTAATTAATAATTTTATTTATGGTCTTACAAATTCACAAACTTCACCAACTACCCCACAAGGTTTTTATACTGTTACTGCTCAAGCAGGTAATATAGATCCAAATTTTGACGCTTGTGAGCTTACTAAAGCTGCTGGGGCTTCTTTTGTAGCAAGAACAAATGTTATTGAGGCAAATAAACTTGAAAATATCATTTTTAAAGCTTTATCACACAAAGGTTATAGTTTTGTAGATGTATTTTCAAACTGCCATATTAATCTTGGTAGAAAAAATAAAATGGGTGAAGCTGTAAGCATGCTTGATTGGATTAAAAATCGTTGTGTGGATAAGTCTAAATTTGAACAATTAGACTATGAGCAAAGAGCAGATAAATTCCCTACAGGAATTTTGCATCAAGATGAAAGTAAAACAGAATATTGTGAGGCTTATGAAGAAGTTAGAAGAGCCTTGAAAGAAAAAAGAATGGTTGATTTAGGAGCATTAAAATGAAATATCAATTAAGATTTTGCGGTGAAGGTGGACAAGGGGTTATCACTGCAGGTGAAATTTTAGCTAAAGCTGCCATTAAAGAAGGATGCAATGCTTTTAAAGCTTCTACTTATACTTCTCAAGTTAGAGGTGGACCAACTAAGGTTGATATTATCATTGATGAAAGTGAAATCTTTTTTCCTTATGCAGTAGAAGGTGAAGTTAGTTTTATGCTTTCAACTGCTGATAAGGGTTATCATAGTTTCAAAGATGGTGTTTGTGATGGCGGTGTTATAGTTGTAGAGCCAAATTTAGTTCATCCAAGCAAAGAAGATTATGCTAGATGGAAAATTTTTGAAATTCCTATTATTACTATAGCTAAAGAAGAAGTAGGTAATGTAGCCACTCAATCAGTTGTTGCTTTAGCTATAGCTGCTTATATGAGCAAATGTATTGATATTGATGCGTTAAAACAAACTATGCTTGATATGGTACCTGCAAAAACTAAAGAAGCAAATGCAAAAGCTTTTGATTTAGGTATAGAATACGCTAAAAAAGCACAAGTAGTTTCTTGATTTTTCAAGAAACTCTCCTTATAAAATAATATTTATTAAATTATCGTTATAATATTTTCCATTTTAAGCAAAAAGGTAAAATAATGAAAGAGCTAAATGGCTCGCAAATGATTTGTGAAGCATTAAAAGAAGAAAATGTTAAAGTAGTTTTTGGTTATCCTGGTGGTGCGGCTTTAAATATTTATGATGAAATTTATAAGCAAACTCATTTTAAACACATTTTAGTTAGACACGAGCAAGCGGCCTTACATAGTGCTGATGCTTATGCTAGAATGAGTGGTGAGGTTGGTGTGGCAGTAGTTACAAGTGGACCTGGTTTTACCAATACAGTTACAGGCTTGGCTACTGCTTATAGTGATTCTATACCTTTAGTTTTAATTTCAGCTCAAGTTGCAAATTCTTTAATAGGAACCGATGCTTTTCAAGAAATCGATGCTATAGGTATTTCAAGGCCTTGTGTAAAACATAATTATTTAGTAAAAAATATTGAAGAATTACCTAAAATTTTAAAAGAAGCTTTTTATATTGCAACCACAGGTAGAAAAGGGCCTGTGCATATTGATATACCTAAAGATGTTACTGCTGCTATAGGTAAATGGCATTATCCTAAAGAAATTTCTATGAAAACTTACAAGCCAACCTATAAAGGAAATATCAAGCAAATTAAAAAATTAGTAAGTTTGATTAAAAATGCTCAAAAACCTTTATTTTACCTAGGTGGAGGTTGTGTGGCTTCTAATGCTAGTGATGAATTAAGAGAATTAATTCATTTTTGTCAAATTCCTGCAGTTGAAACTTTGATGGCTCTAGGGACTTTAAGAAGTGATGATAAGCTTAATTTAAAAATGGCAGGTATGCATGGGAGTTATTGTGCAAATATTGCTTTAAGTGAGTGTGATTTGCTCATTGCTGTGGGTGCTAGGTTTGATGATAGGATTACTGGTAAAACAAGTGAGTTTGCCAAGGGTGCAAAAATCGTTCATATTGATATAGATCCAAGCTCTATTTCTAAAATCATCGAAGCGCATTTTCCTATAGTTGGGGATATTAAAAGTGTTATTTTAGATACCTTAGAAGAATTAAAAAAAGAAAGTTTTGATAATACAAAATACCAAGAATGGTTTAAAACTTTACAAAGATATCAACAGTTATATCCTTTAATCTATGAAGATAGTGATGAAGTTTTAAAACCTCAATGGGTTATAGAAGAATGTGCTAGATTAGCTCCTGATGTAAGGATAATTACTGATGTAGGGCAACATCAAATGTGGGTAGCACAATTTTATCCTTTTAATTATGCAAGACAACTTGCAACAAGCGGTGGGCAAGGGACTATGGGTTATTCTTTACCAGCTGCGCTTGGAGCTAAATTAGCTGTGGGTGAAGAAATGGTGGTAAATTTTGTAGGTGATGGTTCTTTTTTAATGAATATCCAAGAACTAATGACAGCAAGTGCCTATGGAATCAAAGTGATTAATATCATTTTAAATAATTCTTTTTTAGGCATGGTAAGACAATGGCAAAGTATGTTTTATAAAGAAAGATTTTCTAATACAGATTTAACAAGCCAGCCTGATTTTGTTACTATTGCTAAAGGTTTTCATTGTGAAGGTTATAATGTCTTTAGTAAAGAAGAATTTCAAAAAGCTTTTAAAGCAGCCTTAGAATCTAAAAAAACTTGTGTTTTAAATGTAGCTATAGATCGTTATGAAGATGTATTACCTATGGTGCCTGCAGGTGGAGCAATTTATAATATGATTTTACCTAGTTATAAAAACAAGGATAAAAAATGAAAAGAAGGGTAATTTCTGTCATTGTATTAAATGAACATGGGGTATTATCACGCGTTGTTGGGCTTTTTTCAGGGCGTGGTTATAATATAGAATCTCTTACAGTTGCTCCACTTGATGACAAAGAATTCTCAAGGATAAACATCGTAACATTAGGTGATGAAAAAGTTTTTGAGCAAATTATTAAACAACTTCATAAACTCATACCTACTTATAAGGTGATTGATTCTAGTGATTTTATAGAAAAAGAAACAGCTTTGGTAAAGATTGCTTTAAATGAAAATTTTGCAGGCTTAGATGCTATATTAAAAGCTTATAATGGCAGTGTGACTTATAGTGATGATGAGTTTATTATAGTAATGGCAAGTGATAATGCAAAAAATATCGATAACTTTTTAAAAACCATGAAAAAGTATAATCCTATTAGTGTTGTTAGAAGTGGTTCTATTTTAATGGAGGTAAAATGAAAATTAGTGAAATTGCTAAATTTTTAGGCATAGAATATTGTGGAGATGATATAGAAATTACAGCTTTGAATTCTTTGAATAATGCAAGTTTTACTGAACTTAGTTATTGCGATGGAGAAAAAAACTCTAAAAAAATTGCAACTAGTGGAGCTGGGGCTATATTAGTCTCCAAAGAATTTGAAAATTTAGTTTCAAAAGATTGTATTAAGCTAGTTGTTGATAATCCACATTTATCTTTTGCACTTTTAAGTAAGCTTTTTGCAAAACCTTTAATTTCTAGTGAAAAGAAAAATTCTAAAATCGCTAAAAGTGCTAAGATTATGCCAAATGTTTATATAGGCGAAAATGTCCAAATAGCTGATCATGTAGTGATAATGGCAGGTGCTTATATAGGCGATAATGTAAGTATAGGTGAATATACTATAATCCATCCAAATGTTGTGATTTATAATGACACTAAAATAGGTAAAAAATGCCATTTGCTGGCAAATTGTGTTATAGGTAGTGATGGTTTTGGTTATGCGCATACAAAAAATGGCGAGCATTATAAGATTTATCATAATGGAAATGTTATTTTAGAAGATTTTGTAGAAGTTGGAGCTTGCACGACTATTGATAGAGCAGTTTTTGAAAGTACTATCATAAAGCAAGGTACAAAGATTGATAATCTTGTTCAAGTAGGGCATAATTGTGAAGTAGGGGAGAATTGTCTTATAGTAGCTCAAAGTGGAATTTCAGGTTCAAGTATTTTAGGTAAAAATGTTACTATGGGTGGACAAAGTGCTACAAGCGGGCATTTAGAAATAGGAGATTTTGCCACCATAGCCGCAAGAGGCGGGGTCACTAAAAATTTAGAAGGTGCTAGGGTTTATGGTGGTTTTCCTATCATGCTTCAAAAAGATTGGCTAAAATTTCAAGCAAAAATTATCACAGCTTTTAGGGATAAACATGAGTAAAAAAGTATTTAAAACTATAGAATTACATGGTAGTAAAAGTGGAGAAATAAGCCTTTGTAATCTTTCTAATCCTTATGGTATAGGAAGCAATGATGTCTTAAGTATAGGTGTGGCTTTAAAAAAGGAAAATGGAATAGATTGGAAAGTTCATATTCCTTATGAAAATTTAAAAGATCTTATCCTAGCACTTCAAGAAATAGAAAAAAGCAAAGCCTAGTTTAGAAACTAGGCGTATTTAAATCCCGTTTTCTTCCTGCGCTAATAATTAAAACAAAATTAAGCACAATCAAAACATATATAAAAGTTGGTATAGGGAAGGCGTCGCCATTTGCATAAGAATGAAGTCCAGAAAGGTAAAAATTTACTCCAAAATAAGTCATTAATATACTATAAAAGGCTAAAACGCTAGCACTTGCAAAAACAAAAATAAAATAAGTTTTGAAAATAAATCTTAAGTGTAATACCATGGTATAAACTACAATAGAAATCAAAGCCCAAGTTTCTTTTGGATCCCAACCCCAATATCTTCCCCAGCTTTCATTAGCCCAAACTCCGCCTAAAAAATTTCCTATTGTAAGCATTGCAAGCCCTATTATCATAGACATTTCATTAACGCAGTGTAGTTTGGTGATATTTAAATCTATATTTTTATTTTTACTTCTTAAAGTAAAAAGAATTAAACTCAAAATCCCTATAATAAAACAAAGTGCTAAAAATCCATAGCTTGCTGTTATAATCGATACATGAATATTAAGCCAATATGATTTTAAAACAGGTATTAGATTTCCAATTTGAGGATCCATAAAGCCAAGATGAGCTACAAAAAGTGAAATACCTGCTAAAAAGCTCGCACTACATAAAGCCAAAAGTGATTTTTTAAAAAATATCACAGCGCTTATCGCACAAGCAAAAGCTATGTAAATCATACTTTCATAAGCATTACTCCAAGGAGCATGCCCACCTACATACCAACGAATGATTAAAGCTAGCGCATGTATGATTACACACATGCTTAAAATGATGTAAAAAAATCTATATACAAAGGCAGATAAAGAAATATTTTTTAATATAGTATAAAAACTTAAAAAGAAAAAAACTAACGCAAAGCTAATATAAACAAAAGTTAGATTATCAAAGATATTATAATGATTAAGCAGTATTTCAAGATCTAATCTTTCTTTTGGTGGTAAAACACTGCTTCCATAATGATTTTGAAAGTCTTTTAAGGATTGTAAAATTTCATTTGCATCTTGCCATTGATTATTTTCAACACCATTACGAACTTGTAAAAAATAGCTAACTAAAAGCATTTGTAAACGCTCTACATCTTCTTTTGCAAAAGGTAAAATTTGCACCGGAGAATACCACTTTAAACTTTGCTCATTAATATCAGGAAAAATAGTTAAAGCTTGACCACTATAAATATAATATGCATGATTTATTTTTTCATCTAAGGCTAGCAAATCTTTATCAAAGCTAGTTCTTAGTGAGGGCTTTTTGCGGTTAGCTTCCTCAATATAATTACTCAGTTTATATATCCCATTATCAAACACATCATCAAATGCTATGTATTTTTCATTTATATCTGCACCTATTAATTCTCTTAGTTTGCTTGTTTTTGTAGCTATCATTTTGATTTTTCTAAATTCTTTAGGATAAATCATCATTGCTAGAAAAATTTGATCATAGTGAAGATTTAAAAATTTTTCTTTTTGAGTGATTTTATAAACAAACTCCATTGCCAAAGTATCTAAAGGTTTGATTCTACCATTATGATCTTGCACAAGTAATCTTGCAAAATTTAGAGAATGCCCATAGGAATTTTTTTGCAAATTTGAGATTAAATTTAAAATTTCATTTTTATTTTCTTGTGCAAAAAGTGGAGTTTGTAAATTTGCAAAAAGCAAAATAAACAATATAAAACTTTGACCTTTTTTTAAATAAACACTTAAACGATGAAATCTTGAGTTTTTGTCAAATAAAACCCATAAAAATCCTAAAATCAATAAAGTATAACCTATATAAGTAGGAATTTTACCAGGATCTTTATTGACTAAAAGTATGGTGCCTTTCTCATCTTGATCATAAGAGCTTTGAAAAAATCTATATCCACCATAATCAAGAATATTATTCATAAAAATATCATAATCTAAGTTAATATTATTTTGCTCATCTATGATTTGAATTTTTGAAGTATAAGAAGATGGACTCATAGAGCCTAAATAACGCTCAAGTATAAAATCTTTTAAGTGTAATGCAAAAGGAAGTTTGATTTCTTTGGGCCCCCAATTGATAGTAAAATTTTTTCCCTGTAAGTTAAAATGCATTGCTTGTTTGTTTGTAAAATTTGGATTTAAGATTATTTGTGTATTTGCTTTTTGATAATTAATATTTAATTTTAAGCTAGCAGGTGTAATAGAATCTTTTTGCGGAGTGTATTTGATGGAGCTTATGATTAATTTTTCGCCATTTAAGTCAATAGTTTTTTCAAAATGCTTTTGAGTTAGTGGGGTAAAGCTAATAGGAAATTCAAAACTAGCATTAGTATCAAAATCAGTAATTTTTATAAATTCTTCCCTAGCAACTATGGTGTTAGAGCTTTGATTTTCTCTTATATGCATTCCTCCTTCTAAGCCAAAATATCTAGTAAGTCCAGCACCGATTAAAATCACTATAAAAGATAAATGCAAAAGCAAGATAGAGTATTTTTTCTTTTGAAAAAGCTTGTTATAAAATATCACTCCGATTAAATTTAAACCTAGTAATAAATGCAACATATCAAACCAAGCATTATTATAAATCAAAGCTTTAGCTGCGCTAATACCAAAATCATTTTCTATAAAGGTTGCCACAGCGCAAGCTATGGCGTATATGCTCATTAGTAAAAAACTCATCGCAAAAGAAAAAAAATACTGCATTTTTAACCCTTAAATATTATTTTCTTTATAAAAATGTATAAGTTTTTGTGCTATGGCTGCTTCGTCTAAATTTTGATTTTCTTTTTGGTTTAAAAACTCCATTGTAGCGCCTAATCTTTTTGCGCTAATAAAACCAGGATAATTTAGCAAAGTTTGACTGTTTTTGTTTAAAATTACAATAGTAGGGGTGGCTACTATATCATAAATACTAGAAAGTTCAGCTGTACTTAAGTCGCTTTTGTGGTTTTTATAAAATGTATGAATTTTTTTATAGCTTATATTTATATAATATGAGCTGTATTTTTCTTTTATAAGTTCTTGTATTTTTTTATCATTTTTAATCTCTTCTTTTAATTTATCACAATAAAGACAATGATTTGCGCTGAAAATGATTAAAATATTTTTATCACCACTTTTTATATTTGTATTATCTTTAAATAAATGAGCTATTTCTTCATAAGATTTTTTATCTAAATCATTTGCTTTTTGCAAATTTTCTTTAGAAATTTGTGTACCGCTTGAGATTAAATTAGAATCAAGTTTTTCTTCATTAGAACAAGCTATAAAAAAAATACTTAAAAAACTAAGTGTGAGTATTGTTTTAAACATTTAAAATCCTTGAAAAAGTTAGGAAAAGTCCTTATTCGCTATTATAGCGAATAAGGTTATAAGATAGTGTTAAAGAAAGTATAAAGCATTAAAAATAAAAATACCAAACCAGTGATTAGCATTGCAAATCCTGCAAGTTTAGCTAGCCATTGATATGCTTTGAAATTACTTTTATTTTCATATAAAGTGCTTAATTTTCCACTTTCTTTTAAGCGTTTATACCATACGCTTCTTTCTTGTTTAATCTCTTCTTCGCTAACATTTCCTGAGAAAATCACCATATCCATAGGGAAGCGATCTGCTCTAAAATGTGTATTAAAGAAGTGAATTGCAAAAATAAATCCTGTAGCAAGTAAAGCTTCATCAGAGTGAAGTAGGGTTGCTAAATTGATTGCTTCACCTGGTAAAAATTTACCAAAGAAAGCAGGAAACCATAAAATAAGCCCTGAAATACCAATAACAAACATACCCCAAAATACTGCTAGATAATCAAATTTTTCCCAATAAGTCCAGCGGTCAAATTGCGGTCTTGGTCCAAAACCAAAAAACCATTTAAAATGATCTTTCATATCTTTAAAATCTTGCCAATTTGGCATTAAAGAATCAGGACCAAAAGTAGCTTTTAAAACTTTCATAAAGCTTATTTTGCCAGTGATTGGATCTCTTGCTACATCACGGCGTTTCCAATTTACAATGATGATTTCTCCAATGTGAGAGAAAAATACTGCAAACATTACTATAGCTGAAATATGATGTATGGTTGCTGCATTAATGATATCTCCACCCATTAAATCAATCATAGGTTTAGCCCACGCTGAATCATAGAATTTTTGTGGTAAGCCTGAGAACGCAAGACCCAAAAAGCTAGCTGCCATAAAGAAATGCTGAATTCTATGGAAAGTGCTAAATCTTCTTATTCTTACTTTATCTTCATGTGCTGCTTTTCTTGCTTCTTTCCATTCTTTAGGATATTTTATACGCATAGCAATTAAACGCAAGCACCAAAGTATAGTATGAGCTCCAAAGAAAACAAATACAGAAATTACCAAAATAGTCATAAATATATAAGCACCATGTAATCCAGGATATTTTTCTCCATCACTATGATCAGCATGTGCCATCCAATTTACGAAATTTTCATTTGCATTTGGGTGACATGTTTTACAAGTTTGAACACGGTTTATTGGCGAGAGAGTTGAGCTTCTTTCACTTGATTTTAAAATATTGTGTTTGCCATGACAATCAGAACAAGTAGCAACACTTGGAGTTTCACCTGGTGTGCTTAATACCATACCTTTACCATGGAAAGTCATATGAAAAGTTGTGCTTTTTTGTTTATGACATTGTGCGCATTTTTGATCGACTAATTGTTTTTGTGAATAAATTCCTGAATGTTTTGGGGTAACATGAATAGAGTGACAAGTCGCACAAGATGGTTTTTCTTTTTTCTTTTGTATATCTTGAGCAGGTAAGAACTCTTGCACCCCATGAGCGCTTTTTGCTAAAGCATTGCTTGCTTTTTCATGGCAAGTTGCGCATTTTTGATTGATTAAGTTTTTACTTGCTGCAATATCAGCCCTAATGCCTTTACCTTTTTGAGCATGACAATCACGACAAGATGGGGTATTGCTAAATTTAAATCTTGAGTGAATAGTATCTTTAAACTCGATAATTTCTTTAGCTTTTTCCCATTTAACTGTGTCTATTTTTTCAACTTTTCTACCTGAAGTTACCCATGATTCAATGCCATCAAGCATTACAACAGAGTTCTTATAGCCAAGTTCTATAGCAACTGCAGCAGCTTGAGAAGCTTCAAATCTAAAACGATTTAAACCATAAAATACTAAATTTGCATTTTTATCATTAGGTAGTAAATTTTGCCAATTTTCCACATAGGTTGATATGGAATTAGGTATATAGCCATTAGCTTGTCTATCTTGCTCTGAGTTGACATCAAAAAAATAAGTATTATTTTGATCTAGCATTTCTTGAGCTTGTGCTAAGCTAATGCTTTTTACACCTTCTATTGAGCCTATTTCTCCATTAGCCTCAGCAAAAATAAATCCTGATGGCATAAAAAGAGTAAAAAGGACAATAAAAAGTCGAGTGATTAAATTTTTCAAGACTAGCTCCTTATTTGAAGGAAGAATTTTTCATTCTTCCTTTGTTTTTATTTACCATTTAGGATATTTTGTGCTTCTTGGATATAAATTAAAGCTTCTTCTATGATTTTCTTAGAATAAGCAGGTCCATGAACACCCCAAGAACCATCTTTTTCTAGTCTATCAGCTATGGCTTGAGCTTGATTTGTTAGGCTTAGTACTTTTGATTTTTGCTCTACTGAAAGTTTGGTTTTTTCAGCAAAAGTTTTATCAATATTTGCTATGCCTTTTCTAATTTTCTCATAACCTTCTTTAACAGGGTTTTGCCACTGCATTACTTTATCATAAATCATTTCTTGATTGCTAAAGTGAAGTTTTTCAGGTAAGGTTGATTGCACAGGACTATGACAACCACTTGCACCAGGACCCATTAGATTAATATCACTAAAACTAGTTCTACCACAACTCCACATTAAATCAAGGAAAAATCTACCCTCATCATCTCTAGCTATAGTCCAACCACCAACTTTAGGTGATCTTTCTTTACCTTCTGGTGGGTTAAGTGTTTTTGCGGTTTTATCTACTTTGATATTCCAAATATGTGAAGCTCTAACATTATCAAACCCACCTTTATCAGGGTTTTGAACCGCTCCAAAGTTTTCACAACTCATCATATTTGGCATGTGACAAGCTGTACAGCTATCTTTTGCGTGAATTCCACCTTTTTTGAAAAAGCTTGCTTGGGTTTCATGACAATCTTTGCAAGTTTTTTTAAGTTTTGTCTTAGTATAACCGCTTTTCCAATCATTAAAAGTTACTTCATGTGGATCATGACAAGTATTACATCTCATACCCTTATCATAGTGTGCTGAAGAATACATTTGAGCACCTTCTGTTCCACACGCAGGACAACTTGATTTAAAATACGCATTGAAAGGTTTTCTAGGATTGATTTTAGCATCAGCTTCATTATATGAAAATCTTTGATGACATCTTTCACAATTTGATGGCATACCCGCACCTCTTGCTCCATAAAGATGTGCTCCAGCCCCGTGGCATTCCTCGCAAGTAATACCTTTTGAGATGGTATGTTTTTGAAGTTCTTTTGGATTACCTAGTGCTTTGTAAAATTCTTCCTTACTCTTAAAATCAAATTTAAAAGTATGACAGGTTTCACAATATGCAGTAGCAGGTTGGAAAACTGCTTTTTCTTTATAAGTTGCAGCATAAGAGTTTGTTCCCCATACTTGAGAGCCATTTCCTCCAAAATCTTCCATTTTAGTAGGAAAACCAGGTGCAAAAGCAGCTATTTTTTGTGCCATTTCAGGGGTTAAAAACTCACTCCAAAGTCTTGAGAATTGATTACCTCCGGCGGTTAATTTACCACTTAAATCACTCAAATTTCCATCTTCAACATGGTAAGTTCCACGCACAAGCCATCTATCTATAAAACCATATTTTGTTCTTGGTGTTCCAATGAGAGCATAAACATCATTTGGATAAATTCCATCAGGTAAAATAGTAGCTTGAGAGTTATACATAGGTTTTTTTAAACCTTCAGCTCCGCCAACTTCTTCCATTTCATGCGGAAAACGCACGGTTTTTGCATGGCGAGAACGCTCCCAAGAAGCATATTGAGCAGGGTGACACTCACCGCATTTTTTTGGGCCTACAAATTTGTTTGGAAAATCCAAAAAAGATTCATAAGGCAAGCGATAAGTAATAGAAGCTTGTTTTAAATCATGCTCAGCAGCAAATTTAGCCCCATTTTGATTTAAAACCCAGTTTTCTGTTCTATCACTATGAGTAAATTTACCTACCAAACGCCCTTCTTTTTCATATTTAAAAATAGGGTGATGTTTGTAAAGATAGTCAAAAAATGCATCCTCTTGAGCTACATAACCATCAAGAGTTCTAGGCTCTGAAGAAGCAAAAGCTTGCGAACTTAAACTTATACCTAAGGCTAAACAGGCATAGGTAGCAACCTTAGCTAATTTGTGTTTCATAACTTCCCTTTCGCGTGTTTTGTTAAAAGATAAAAATACTCTTATTTATTATCTATTAACTATTAAAGTATAATTGTGACTATTTTTTAATAAAAATTAACTTAAAATATATTTATATTTATTTTTTATTAATTTAAATAATAAAAATTATCATATAGAAAAAGAAGTTATTTGCTACATACTAAATTCTACTTATAGTCCCCACTACCTTACCCACGATTAAAAAATCGCCATTTTGATAATGAACATCTGCATAACTTAGATTAAAAGAGTGTAGATAAACCCCGCCTTTATTACTTTTAAAAATTTGTTTGATAAACAAACCATCTCTAGTATTTACTGCAAAAACCCCACCTTCTTTAAAGCTTTTGCTTTTATCTACTAAGCACAAAGAATCATCTTTAATTTCAGGCTCCATGCTATCGCCTATACATGGGATGATATCACAATTTTTAGAGCCAAAAAAATCACTTAGTTTTTCATCTATAATCACTTCTGAAAAACTTACATTATCATTTAAAGCTCCACCTCCCATAGAAGCATTAACATCATAATATTTTAAGACATTATAGTTTAAATCAAGTGCTGGAGTATTGCTCTCAAGAGAGTCTTCATAAAAAAATGCATTGATGTTGATATTTCTTTCATTTAAAAAATGAAGTATTTGTTTATAAGGTATGGAATTTCTAAATTTCATACTATAAAAGGTATCTGGATTAATATTTAGCATTTTAGCTACATCAGAATCTTTGGCATTTTTTATGCCTTCTTTTTGGAGTATAAATTTAAGTTTATCAGTAATTTCATTCATTTGCATAAAAATCCTTTTAAATAAAAAGTATTTTAGCAAATTTACTTTTATTTTGCAAGAATTCTTTTAAATTAAAAGATATTTAGCTTCCAAATTTTATGGAAGCTAAATATTATTTATTAATTAAGCTTTTGATGTATTGATCTACCATATATAAGCCATTGCCATTATCGCTTATGAGTTTGATTTTATCTACTATACCTCTAAAAAGCGCTTCTTCTTCGTGTTGTTCGCTTACATACCATTGCAAGAAATTAAAAGTAGAATAATCTTTACTTGAAAGCATAAAATCTACAAGATTATTAATAGAAGCGGTAATGCTTTGCTCATGCTCAAAAGTTTTTTCAAACACATCAAGCAATGATTTAAAATCACTATCAGGTTTTTTAACTTCTTTTAATTCTACTTTAGAATCAGTTTCATTCAAATAAGTGATGAGTTTTCTAGCATGATCACTTTCTTCTCTTGCATGCTCAAACAAAAACGCACCCGCACCATCAAAGCTATGCTCATAGCACCATGAACTCATACTCAAATATAAATTTGCTGCATACATTTCTTTGTTGATTTGCTCGTTTAATAAAGCCACTACTTCTTTAGAAAGCATTTTTTCTCCTTATGAATTATTTTTGTTATATTAGTTAGAACTACATTAAAAATACATTAATAAGTGTATTTATAAAAATTATAAATTAATACTAAAAGAAAAAATACTACCTTTTTGTAGGTTAGATTGAATTTTTAAAGAACTTTTGTGTAAAGTGAGTATTTTTTTAACCAAAAACAATCCTAGTCCAAAAGAGTTATTTTGTGTTGAGTTTGCTTTGTAGAATTTTTTTGTTATAAATTTAAGGTGTTTTTCTTCTATGCCTACACCTTGATCTATGATAGTAAAATTTTGATTTTTTATGATGATTAACACCTCTTTTTTGCTGTATTTTAAGGCATTGTCTATTAGATTAATGATGACTTGCTCTATGAGAAATTTATCCGCTATGATAAAGCTTGTTTGGCCTTGAATTTTCAACCTATCATCTCTAAAACTTTCTAATAAATTTTTACTTAAAGCATATAGGTCGAATTTTTCTAAATTTAAAGAATTAAAATTAAGATTAAAAACAAAATTGAGTTTGTGTGTTAGTTGGTTGATTTTTACGCTTTGTTTGTGAATTTTTTCAAGTAAAAATAATTTCATATTTTCATCATTAGTTTCTTTTAAAGATTGCAAGCTCAAATCTATAACGCTTATAGGGTTTTTAAGCTCATGTGATATAGCGCTGATTACATTGCTTAATTGGGTGTTTTTGGTTTGAATTTTCTTAGCTTGTTTTTTGTTTTTTAATTCTTGCTTGATGAGTAATTTTTTAATTTTCAATAAGCGTAAATTTAAATTTTTTAATTCATAAACGAAATTATATTTTAAAATGAAATTAGTATTTGATTTGATACTTTTAACAAACAATAATAATTCTTGAAAATAATTTTTGAAAAAATTAAATACAACAAAATAAAACACAACAAGTACAAGTAAAAAGAAAGAAAAAATAATAATATTTTTAATCCAAAAATTTTGCACCAAAGAGTGTATTTTAGGATATACAATGATGATGTATTGATAGTTTTTATAAGCATAAGCTTTAAAATAAATTTCTTTTTGCTTATAAAAATCATGGGTAAAATTAGACTTAAAATGTTTTAGAAAATAAGAATAATCTTTTAATGATGAAAAAATATCATCATTTTGTTTAATGATAAAATCTGCTCTAGTATTTTGAGCAAATTGCTTGATATTGTTAGAATTTAGTGTATCTAATAACTGAAATTGTAAAACATCATTGAGTGTTTTTAGTTTTTGCTCATAAGTATTTTTTACCGTAGTATTGATATAGCTTTCATTAAAAAAATAAAACAATATAAAAAAAGCAATACAAAAAAATCCAAGTGTAAAAAGGAAAAATGTTTTTATTTTTAGCACAATTTATAGCCTACCGAGCGCACTGAAATGATATTCTCTTTAATTTGTGGAATTTTTTGTTTTAATCTTAAAATAGCTGTATTGATTGTCTTATCGCTTGTTGTGTCATTTTTCCATACTTGCTCACTTAAAAATTGACGGCTTAGAAGTTGATTTTTGTAATTAAAAAAACACTTGAGTAGTTCTACATCTAGGGTTGATAAATTTTCAAATGTATTTGTTTTATAGGTTAGTTTTCTGTCTTCTATATATAAGGTAAAATCTTGATAAGAAATTTGTTCTTTTGGAGTTTTATTTCTTTTAGTTACAGCTTTAATTCTAAATAAAAGCTCATTAAAATCAAAGGGTTTACATATATAATCATCACAGCCTTGCTCAAAACCTTCTAAAATATCTTTTTGTAAAGTCTTTGCACTAAGAAAAATCACAGGCTCCATATAACCTTTTTTTCTTAATTGTTTTATCATCTCTACACTATCGCCACTTGGTAAATTTCTATCCATGATGATTAAGTCTATTTCGTTTGTATCTAGAAAGGTTTCTAAGTCAAAAAAATCAAAATAACTATAAATTTTTATATTTTCTTGACTAAGTCTTAAACTAATTAACTCATTTAAATCTTTATCATCTTCTATCAAAATAATATTTAACATATAAAAATTATATCAAAAAATACATGTATCCAAAATGTTTCCAAGTTTTTTTAAATTTTCATTACTTTTTAACTAAGGAGAAAAAATGAAAAAACTTTTGGCTTTAAGTGTAGCTACTTTTGTTAGTCTAAACGCAGCAGAATTAAAAATAGCAGGTTCATCTACTGTCTATCCTTTTACTTCTTTTGTTGCTGAAGAATATGCTGTTATAAAAAATACAAAAACACCTATAGTTGAAAGTCTTGGCACAGGCGGTGGTTTTAAAGTTTTTTGTGAAGGAATTACTGATATTTCTAATGCTTCAAGAGCAATTAAGCCAAGTGAATTTGAAACTTGTAAAAAATCAGGCGTGAGTGATATAGTCGGTATTATGATAGGTTATGATGGCATAGTTTTAGCTCAAAATAAAATCAATGCTCCATTAAATATAAGCTTACACGAGTTATTTTTAGCTTTGGCTAAAGAAATTCCACAAGATGGAAAATTAGTCCCAAATCTTTATACAAATTGGCAACAAATCAATAAAAATTTACCAAATAGAAAAATTACCATCTATGGCCCTCCATCAAGTTCAGGAACAAGAGATAGTATAGAAGAGCTTGTAATGATAGATATTTCTAAAAAAATTCCTGAATATAAAGGTGTGTATAAAACTATACGCCAAGATGGAGCATTTATACCAAGTGGAGAAAACGATAATTTAATTGTTTCAAAACTTTCTGTTGATAAAGAAGCTTTTGGGCTTTTTGGATACGGATTTTTAGCTAGTAATGATGATAAGATTAATGCAGTTGATATTGATGGTGTAAAAGCTGATGAGAAGAATATTTCCGAAGGAAAATATAAACTAGCTCGTTCTTTGTTTATATATATGAATGCTAAGAAAAATCCAGAAGTATTTGAATTTGCAAAAATTTATATGAGTGATGATTTAGCTAAAAGCGGAGCAGAATTAGAAAAAATAGGATTGGTTCCTTTGGATGAAAAAACTTTAAAACAAACCCAAAAACATATAGAAGAAAAAGGTTTATTAACTGATGAGCTTGTTAAAGCAGGGAAAGTTTTTTAATTTTTAGGATGAAAAATTGATAAAAGAAAAAATAATAAAATTAACGCTTTTTCTTTGTGCTTTTGTTAGCGTAGTAGTAAGCTTTGCTATTATGCTAACTATTTTAATAGAGGCATTAAAATTTTTTCAAAAAGAAAGCGTATTTACTTTTTTATTCTCAAGTCAGTGGGCAGCAGATGCTGCATTTGTAGGTGCTGATGGAAGTAGCAAGCATGGTGTTTTTGGTGCTTTGAGTTTATTTTGGGGAACTTTTTATATTTCATTAATAGCAATGTTAACAGCCTTACCTTTAGGCATAATGTGTGCTATTTATCTTGGAGTATTTGCAGGTAAAAAATCTAAAAACTATTTAAAACCTATTTTAGAAATCATAGCAGGAATTCCTACTGTAGTTTTTGGATTTTTCGCAGCCATAGTTGTAGCTCCTTTTATAGTGTGGTTTTTTTCTCTTTTTGGTATCAAAGCTAGTTTTCAAAGCGCCCTAGGTGCAGGTTTTATCATGGGTATCATGATAGTTCCTATAGTAGCTTCACTCTCACAAGATTGCATTGAAGCTGTAAGTTCAAAAAGGATAAATGGAGCTTATGCTTTAGGTATGACTAAAAAAGAAGTCGTATTTGCAGTAATTTTACCAGAAGCAATGCCAGGTATAGTTGCAGCTTGTCTTTTAGGACTTTCAAGAGCTTTAGGTGAAACAATGATTGTTGTTATGGCTGCTTCACTGCGTCCAAATTTAACAATGAATTTTTTAGAAGATATGACAACAGTGACTGTAAAAATAGTAGAAGCATTAAGCGGTGATCAAGCTTTTGATAGTTCTTTAGCTTTAAGTGCATTTTCTTTAGGGCTTGTGCTTTTTATTATTACATTAATCATTAATATTTTTAGCGTTTATTTGATAAATCGCTTCCATAAAAGGAAAAATTTATGAAAAAACTTTTTAAACAAAGAAAAAAAGCTTCAAAAAATTTCAAAAGATTCTGTAAAATGGGGTTTTATATAAACCTTATTTTTCTTTGTGTTTTTTTATCAAGCGTAGGGTATCTTGGGATAGGAGCTTTTAAGCAAACTTACATTTATGCCCAGGCTGATAGAAATAACCCTTCGTATGAGCTTTTATCGCGTGCTGAACAAAGGAAAATAAGAACGGGTCAAATCAAAGAAAAATCTTGGCTTTTAGCAAATTCTGAAGTTGATCAATATATGAAAAAAAACTACAATAAACTAAGTGATGAACAAAAAACTTTAGTTGATGAATTAGTTCAAAAACAAGAAATTAAGCTAAGTTTTAACACAAATTTTTTCCTTAATGGAGACTCTAAATCACCTGAAAATTCAGGAATATTTGCCTCTGTGGTTGGAACTTTGCTTGTGATGTTAGTATGCATGGTTGTAAGCATTCCAATAGGAGTTGGGGCAGCTATTTATTTAGAAGAATTTGCTCCGCAAAATGTATTTACGCATTTTATAGAAGTATGTATAAATAATTTAGCTAGCATTCCTAGTATTTTATTTGGACTTTTAGGACTTGGAGTATTTATTAATCTTTTTGGGATGCCGCGTTCGAGTGCTTTAGTTGGGGGATTAACTTTGGCTATTATGAGTTTGCCTATTATTATTGTTTCAACTAAAGCTGCTTTAAAAAGTGTAGATATTAATATGAAAAATGCTGCATATGCTTTAGGCATGACTAAAATTCAAATGATAAAAGGCATTATGCTACCTTTGGCAATGCCTATGATTTTAACAGGTTCTATTTTAACTTTAGCAGGGGCTATTGGCGAAACTGCGCCTTTAATGATTATAGGTATGATAGCTTTTATACCTGATGTAGCAAATAGTGTTTTTGCACCAACAAGTGTTTTACCTGCTCAAATTTTTTCATGGTCAGCTATGCCAGAGCGTGCATTTTTAGAAAGAACAGCAGCAGGGATTATAGTGCTTTTATCTCTTTTGGTGATTTTAAATTTAGCAGCAATACTTTTAAGAAGATATTTTCAAGGAAAATTAAAATGATAGCAAAAACAACAAATCTAAATTTATTTTATGGTAAAAAACAAGCTTTATTTGATATTAATATGGAAATTCAAAAAAATAAAATCACAGCTTTAATAGGTGCTTCAGGCTGTGGAAAATCCACATTTTTGCGTTGTTTTAATAGGATGAATGACAAAATAGCAAAAATCGATGGTCTTGTTGAGATTGATGGAAAAGATGTTAAAAATCAAGATTTAGTCGTGCTTAGAAAAAAAGTTGGAATGGTATTTCAACAACCTAATGTTTTTGTAAAAAGCATTTATGATAATATTTCTTATGCTCCAAAACTCCATGGGATGATTAAAAACAAAGATGAAGAAGATGCTTTGGTGGAAGATTGTCTTAAAAAAGTAGGGCTTTTTGAAGAGGTTAAAGATAAACTAAAACAAAATGCTCTAGCACTTTCAGGTGGTCAGCAGCAACGCCTTTGTATTGCAAGAGCTTTGGCTATAAAGCCAAAATTATTACTTTTAGATGAACCAACTTCTGCACTTGATCCTATATCTTCAAGTGTTATAGAAGAGCTTATTAAAGAATTAAGTCATAATCTTTCCATGATTATGGTAACACATAACATGCAACAAGCTAAGCGCGTGGCTGATTATACTGCGTTTTTTCATTTAGGAGAGCTTGTAGAATTTGGAGAGAGTAAGGAATTTTTTGAAAATCCTAAAGAAGAAAAAACAAAAGCTTATTTAAATGGAGCTTTTGGATAATTTTTATTTATTTAGAAATT
Source organism: Campylobacter sp. RKI_CA19_01116 (assembly GCF_025771405.1). Lineage (NCBI taxonomy): Bacteria > Pseudomonadati > Campylobacterota > Epsilonproteobacteria > Campylobacterales > Campylobacteraceae > Campylobacter > Campylobacter sp. RKI_CA19_01116. Next base: position 108,643 of record NZ_JAKMQF010000004.1, on the reverse strand, counting down.
TTGATGATATAATTAATCAAAATTTCTAAAATACATTTGTTTATTCTTGAAATCAGCAAAATTAAAAATATATTTATCTTTAAAAAAGTAATTTTTAAGTAAAATTACTTTTTACTTTTTATCAAAAGAGTATTCATGGCAAGCAAACAACTTTCACTTAAACATCTTAGTATGCCTATATTACTTGAAATGTTTTTAAGATATTTTTCTTTGATTATCAACACTGTGATGGTTTCGCAGTATTCTAACTTTTTAGTTGGGGCTATGGGTGCGGGTAATCAAGTAGCAGATTTATTTATTATTATTTTTAGTTTTTTAAGTGTGGGTTGTAGTGTAGTGATCGCTCAAGCTTTAGGAGCTAAGGATTACACTCTAGCAAGAAAGGCAATTCATCAAAGTCTATTTTTAAATGCCTTGCTTGGTTTTGTGTGTGGAAGTTTGATTTTATGGCATGGAGAGTTTTTGCTCTATCTTTTGCAAATTCCAAATGAACTTTTAAAAGACAGTGAAATTTACTTGCATATGCTTGGAATTTGTTTGTTTTTTGATGCTATGGGTATAGTTTTGGCTGCTATTATTAGGGTGTATAATATGGCTTATTGGGTTATGTTTACTACCTTATTGATGAATGTTGTGATATTTATAGGAAATTTTTATGTATTGCATTTTACTAAGCTAGAGCTTTTTGGAGTAGGGCTTAGTAATATACTTGGGCGTTTGGTAGCCTTTGGTATGCTTATAGCAATACTTAGTTTTAAGCTCAAAATTCATCTTAAAATTAAAGAGATGATAAACCTTGAAAAAGTGGTACTTAAAAAGATTTTTAATATCGGTGGCTTTGCAGCAGGAGAACATTTGATATGGTTTATACAATACACCATAGCTTTTGCTTTTGTAGCAAGTTTGGGTAAAGAAAATTTAAGCGTTCAAACGATTTACTTTCAAATTTCTTTACTTATCATGCTAGTAGGACAAGCCATAAGCGTAGCAAATGAAATTATCATAGGTAAATTAGTCGGCGCAAAATACTTAAATGTGGCCTATAAACATACTTGGATAGCTTTGTATTTTAGCGTGGTTGCAAGTGCTTTTATAGCTTTACTTAATTATGTTTTGCAAGATTTCACTATGGGTGTAGTAAAGCTTGAAGAGAGTTTAAAAGAGCTTATGATACCGCTTTTTGCGCTTTCAATTTTCTTAGAAATTTCAAGAACTTTTAATATAGTCATGGTAAATTCACTAAGAGCAAGTGGTGATGCGAGGTTTCCGTTTTTAAGTGGAGTGGTGTTTATGCTTGGGGTTTCTTTACCAGTTGGTTATGTGCTTTGTTTTTATGCTGGACTTGGAATTTTGGGAGTTTGGATAGGTTTTTGTGCAGATGAGTTTTTACGCGGTATAGTCAATTCATACAGATGGAAAAGTAAAAAATGGCAAGGCAAAGCACTAGTATAAAAGGAATTTTAGAATTTAAAGAATTTCGTTTTGCTTTTGAAAAGAAAAAACTCAAATATCTAAGACTTAGGATAGATAGGGATTTAAATTTCAAACTTAGTATACCGCTATATTATGAGCAAAGAGATGTTTTAAGATTTTTAGAAAAAAATGAAAGTTGGATTAGAGCCAAAGAAAAAGAACTTTCTTTAAAAAGAGTAGTTTTAGCAAGTGATGAATTGTATTTTTTAGGTAAAAAATACAAGCTAGTTTTTAACGAAAATCATAAAAAAGTTCTTATAAAAAAAGATAAAATTTTTGCAAAAAATCAAAAGTCCTTAGATCTTTTCTTAAGGCGTAGTGCTAGGGTGATTTTTGAGTATTTTATAAAAAAATGGCAATTTATCCACAAGAGAAAAGTGCAAAGAATTTGCATTAAAGAAATGATTTCAAGATGGGGTTCTTGCAATCATCAAAAAGCATATATAAACTTAAATTTAAAACTCATGCAAAAACCTATAAAAGCTATAGAATATGTGATTTTGCATGAACTTACACATTTAATCTACCCACATCATCAAAAAGAATTTTATGATTTTTTACATAAATTAATGCCTGATTACAAGACAAGAGAGGTTTTTCTAAAAAGTCTTATTTTTTAACAAAAATTTATTTTAATTTAAAAAATCATTTATTAAAATAAATTGTTTTTAAATATCTTTTAAAGGAAAAACAATGAAAAGAAGAAATTTGTTAAAAGTAGGTGTTCTTGGTTTAGCTGCTATGCTTTTTAGCGGTGTGGCTTTAAATGCTAACGATGTGGTTAATTTTCCAAAAGATAAGCAAAAAGCTTTATTGCTCTCAAGCTCAGGCTATAAAGACACTGGGTATTTAAACCATGCTTTACCTTGGCTTAAAGAATTTGTTGAAAAAAATAACTTAAAAGGCAAAAAAGTAGCATTTATACCTTATGCAGGTGTTAGAAAAACTTATGAACAGTATGAAGCACAAGTTGCTAAAGCTTTAGAGAGTTTAGGTCTTCAAATAATTAGTGTGCATAGAGGTAATGCTGTTGATATTGTTAAAAGTGCTGATGCGATTTTTGTAGGAGGCGGAAATACTTTTGAACTTGTAAATCAACTTTACAATAATAACCTAGTTGAACTCATCGCAAAAAGAGTAAGCGAGGGTGTGCCTTATGTTGGTTGGTCAGCAGGCTCAAACGTAGCAGGTGCAACTATGATGACAACTAATGATATGCCTATAGTTGAACCAAAATCATTCAACACTTTTAATATCTTCCCTCATCAAATCAACCCGCATTTTATCTCAGGTAAGCCAGTAGGACACAATGGTGAAAGCCGCGAAGAAAGACTTGAAGAGTTTTTGATTGTTAATCCTAAAGTAGTTGTTTATGCTTTGCCTGAAGGTGTTGCATTATTACTTGATGGAAAAAAAGCAAAAGTTTTAGGTATGGATAAAAATGCTCCACTTTTAAAACTTGAAAACAAAAAAGAAATTCAAAAAATCGCTATCGGTTCTGAATTTAACTACTAAAATAACAAGCTATCTATATTTTAGATAGCTTGTTTAAGCTTTCCTTAGAATTAAAATTGTTATATTTATGCTTTAAAAATTTAATTTTAAGGTTTTAAACTTGCTTTTAGAAATTACTTTTGATTATAAATCTAAAAACGATATTTTTGAGTTTTTGTTAGCTTATTATGCTAAAGATTATGTGTATAACTATGAGCAAAAAGATGAAAAAATCATTATTAAAGTTAAAGGCGAAAAAGATGAAATTCAAGCCTTTTGTTCTAATTTAGAAAATATCAGCCACAGTGTTTTTTTAAACAAATTCGACTTAAAAGTTATAGAAGAAGATTTTACACCTATAAAAAAAGAAAAAAACTTCACTAAAAGAAGTTTTTTAACAAGACTTAATGCAAATGCTTATACTAATGGCGAGCTTTTAGAAAATGAATGGGGTGTTTTTGTAGAAGAAGAGTTTAAGATAGAAGAAGATTTTATAAAAATCACTAAAGAAAATTTCTGCGATAATTTAAAAAAAGCCTTAGAAAAATTAAAAAACAAAGAAAAAATATATTTTAAAAACTCAAAAGGAGTATATGCTTTTGAAATTTTTAATGAAGCATTGGATGATTTTTTAATGCCAAGTGATCCAAAGCATATCAATGTGTTTTTTTCTTGTAATAACGAGCAGTTTAAAATCTTAGCAGGGGTTGAAAAGCCTCTAATGAAACTTAAATTTAATGCTATTTTTAGACAAAATCATCAATTAAATCATGAGTATTTTAAAATAAAAATATATGATAATCTTTTCTTGTTTGCCTTGTGTTTTGAGCTTGAAAAAGAAGGAATTAAGTTTTTAAATTTTAAAAAGCTAGAACATTTTGAGGATGATTTTGAAGTAGCTTTAATCGAAAATGAACTAGTAGTTTGTAGGGGTTATGATTATATTTTACCTGAGTTTAAAAATTTGATTTTTCAAAAAGAAGATAAAAATTTTGCAAGAATTTCTTGTATATTGTCTGATTTTAAAGACAAAAAGCCTTTGCTTTTAGAACTTAGCAAAAGAAATGATGATATTATCTTACTTGATAAAGAAATCAATCTTTTAAAACTAAATTTACCAAAAAGCTTTGATGAGTTTTATGAAACTATAAGTCAAGATGATGTTGCTAAGAGATTGCTAGCTAATTATGAAAAAGAATTTATTCTTGTACGAAAAGAACTTAATATGGCTAATAATTTTTTTAATCTTTTTGGCATGGTAGGGATGATTTTAGAGCTTGATGAAGACGAGAAAAAAGCAGCATTAGCGCTTTTGGCCTTAGCAGATGAGAGTAAAATGGCAAAAGGTGTTAGGATAGATTTTAAGCATAATGAGCAAAAAGAATTTGACTATACTAAGACCTTAAGAAGCGTGATGAGTTTTAAGCTTGCTGGAGTAGAAAATCAAATCATAGCCTTAGGTGTTGTTGAGAGTTTGGCGTATTTTTTAAGGGATTTATTTGATGATTTAAAGGCTAAAGAGCAAGTTGATTGTGCTGTGCTTAGTGGAAGTTTGTTTGAGCACAAAAGCCTTAGTAAAAATGTATTTAAACACATACCATTTTTTAAGTTAAGTGATGTCCCACTTTGGATATGAAATTCATATTAAAGGGCTAGTGCAAGGCGTTGGCTTTCGTCCTTTTGTTTTTAATATAGCCAAAGAGCTTAATTTAAAAGGTGAAGTTTATAATAATAGCTTAGGTGTTGTTATAATCCTTGAGTGTAGTAATGATGAATTAGAAATTTTTAAAGAAAAACTTTTTGCTAATTTACCACCTTTAGCTAGGATAGATGATTTTAGCTTTTCTTATAAAAAACTTCAAAAAACTTATAATGAATTTAGTATAAGTACTTCACAAGATAGTGAAAAATTTAGCCCGATTTTAAGTGATTTTGCTCTTTGTGAGGATTGTTATAATGAATTTTATGATGAGAAAAATCCGCGTTTTAAATATCCTTTCATCACTTGTACAAATTGTGGGCCAAGATTTTCTATTATAAAAAAACTTCCATATGATAGAGTTAATACGACTATGGATGAGTTTAAAATGTGTTCTTTTTGTCAAAGCGAGTATGAAGATCCTACTAATCGTCGTTTTCATGCCCAACCACTCTCATGCCCAAAATGTAAAATTACTATTTTTTTAAAAGATAAAAATCAAGATATTTTAGCCAAAGATGAAAAAGCTTTTATCTTGCTTGCAAAGCTTTTAGAAGAAGGTAAAATCATAGCTTTTAAAGGTATGGGTGGGTTTCATTTAATTTGTGATAGTACAAATGAAAATGCTATAAATGAACTTAGAATACGCAAAAATCGCCCTAAAAAGCCTTTTGCTATCATGGTAAAAGATCTTAAAATGGCTCAAGAATTAGCTTTTATTAATGAAGCTGAAGCAAAACTTTTAACTTCAAATTTAAAACCCATAGTTATTTTAAATAGCAAAAATATCCATAAAAGCTTAGCATCAGATACCAATAAAATAGGTATTATGTTAGCTTATATGGGAACACATTTAATGCTTTTTGAACATTTTAAAAAACCTATCATTGCAACAAGTGCTAATTTAAGTTCACAAAGCATTATTTATGAAGAAACAAAACTTTTAGAGCAACTTAGTGATGTATTTGATTTTTATCTTGATTATGATAGAACAATACACAACTCAAGCGATGATAGTATTGCTCAAGTTATTGGTAAAGAAGTAATGTTTTTAAGGACTTCAAGAGGCCTTAATCCACTTTATATCAATACAGCAGATATTTTTAATACAAAAGAAAATATTCTAGCTCTAGGAAGTGAGTTAAAAAACGAATTTGCTTGTTTTTTTAAAAATCAAATTTTTATTTCTCCTTATATAGGCGATATGAAAAGTTTAGACATACAAGAGAGATTTTTTAAAATTTTAACTTTCTTTCAAAACTCTTATAAACTAAATTTTGACCATATTTTAAGCGATAAACACCCACAATTTAACTATGTAAAAGAATTTAAAGATTATAAAAATTTTCGCGTGCAACATCACTATGCACATTTGTGTGCTTGTTTATTTGAACACAAAATTTACAAAAATGATGTTTTAGCCTTTGTTTTTGATGGAACAGGTTATGGAGATGATGGAAAAATTTGGGGTGGTGAGATTTTTAGAGCGAATTTAAAAAACTATGAAAGGTTAAATCATTTTAAAAATTTCAAACTCATTAATGCAGATATTAAAAATATCACAAATTTAGCTTTAGCTTTGATTTTTGATTTTAATTTAGAAAACAAAGCTAGCGAGTTTTTAGCTAAATTTTCTCAAGTAAAATTAAATAATCTTAAAAAAATTTACACTCAAAGCTCTTTATATACGAGTTCTCTTGGTAGGATTATTGATGCTTTTGGCGCTTTTGCTTTTGATATACAAAAGCTTGATTATGAAGCACAAATTGGACTTTTGATGGAAAAATATTATGATAAAAATCTTGATTATAGTTACAAATTTGATATCCAAGAAAAAGAAATTTGCTTTAAAAATGCTTTTTTACAAGCTTTAGAAGATAAAGATAAGGTTAAAATTAGCACAGGTTTGCTTAATGGCATTGTAAATTTAATTATAGAATATTCAAAAGATTTTAAAGAAGAAGTGCTTTTGTGTGGTGGGGTATTTCAAAATAAAACCTTACTTGAAATTTTAGATCGAAAAAAATTCACTTATAAAACTTCTTTACAATTTCCTTGCAATGATAGCTCTATTGCACTTGGGCAGCTTGTGCATTATTTATCTTTAAAAACTTAATAAAACTCATATTTTTTTAATACTTTTTTATATACAATAAAATAAAAATATAAAGGAAAGATTATGTGTAAAGATTGTGGCTGTTCTATTAATGGACATGAACATCATCATGAACACCATCATGAAAATCCAGCTTTAAAAGATGAAAAAACTATTAATGTTATTAGTAAAATTTTATCAAAAAATGATCATCAAGCAGCTCATAATAGAGAGCATTTTAATGAATATAATACTCTTTGTATTAATCTAATGAGTTCTCCAGGAAGCGGTAAAACAACACTTTTAGAAGAAACTATAAAAACTTTAAAAGATGATTTAAAAATAGCCGTGGTTGAAGGGGATTTAGAAACTAATAACGATGCAAATCGCATTATCAAAGCAGGAGGCTTAGCTCATCAAATCACCACAGGACAAACTTGCCATTTAGATGCTTTTATGGTGCATGAAGCTTTACATCATTTTAAACTTAGTGAGCTTGATATAGTATTTGTTGAAAATGTGGGAAATTTAGTATGTCCTGCAAGTTATGATTTGGGCGAGCATTTAAATGTAGTTTTACTTTCAGTAACAGAAGGTAGTGACAAGGTAGAAAAATATCCAGTGATGTTTAGAAAGGCTGATTTATTAGTCATTGCTAAAGCCGATTTAGCTCAGCATTTTGACTTTGATTTTAAAGCAGCTTCTATGGCTGCTAAAAGGCTAAATCCTAAAATAGATATTATGATTTTAGATAGCAAAACAAAAACAGGATTTGATCTTTGGATAAATTATCTAAAAATGAAAAAGGAGCTTAACTAATGTGTCTTTCTATACCTTCTAAAATTTTAGAAATTGATGAGCTAAATTCAGCCATAGTAGAAACTTTAGGGGTTAAAAGAAGGGTGAGTTTAGACTTGATAAGCGAACCTTTAAAAGTAGGCGATTATGTGCTTATACATGTGGGTTTTGCTATGGAAAAAATCGACACTCAAGCTGCGCAAGAGAGTTTAAAAATTTATGCTGATATAGCAGAGAAAATGCAAAATGGGCAAATTGATGAAAACGAAGGCGATATGGGGCTAAAAAATGGATTTAATTAATGATTTTAGAGATAAAGAAAGAATTTTAGCCCTAAAAGAACTTATTGCTTCTAAAATTACTAAGCCTATTAATATCATGGAAATTTGTGGTGGACATACGCATAGTATTATGAAATTTGGTTTACCTGATTTATTGCCAAAAGAAATTAATTTTGTTCATGGCCCAGGTTGTCCTGTATGTGTTATGCCAAGAGAGCGTATTGATGTAGCTTTAAAGCTTGCAAGTATGCCAAATACTATCTTTTGTGTATTAGGTGATATGCTTAAAGTGCCAGGAAGTTATAAAAGCTTAATTGATCTTAGAGCCAAAGGAGCTGATATTAGAGCGCTTTATACACCTTTGGATGTGATAGATATAGCCATAAAAAATCCTGAAAAAAATATAATCTTTTTTGCCATAGGTTTTGAGACAACTACACCTATGAGTGGGGTGATTATAGAAAAAAGTATAGCCTTAAATTTAAAAAATTTATTTTTTCATATCAATCATGTATTAGTTCCACCCGCAGTAGAAACTATCATGCAAGATAAAAATGTAATAATTGATGCCTTTTTGGGGCCTTCTCATGTAAGCGTTATCACAGGATCAAATATTTATGAACCTATTGCTAAAAAATACAAAACTCCTATAGCAGTGAGTGGTTTTGAGCCAGTTGATATAATGCTTAGTGTGTTAAATATAGTAGAGCAAATGAATGCAAATACTTTTGAAGTTTATAATGAATATCACAGAGTAGTTAGTAAAGAAGGAAATTTAAAAGCTAAGGCTTTAGTAGAAAAATACTTTAAACCTTGTGATTTTGAATTTAGAGGTCTTGGAGTGATTGTAAATGGTGGGCTTTGTTTAAAAGATGAATTTGCGCACTTAGATGCTAGTAAAGTGTTTGATTGTAAAGTGCAAAGTAAAGATGAGAGTAAAGCTTGTATTTGTGGTCAAATTTTAAGAGGCTTGGCTAAGCCTTATGATTGTAAGGTGTTTGCAAAAGCTTGCACTCCAAAAAATCCTATAGGTAGCTGTATGGTTTCTAGTGAAGGAGCTTGTGCGGCTTATTATAAATACTATCAAGATAAGGCATAAAATGAAACAAATTACTCTAGCCCACGGTGGTGGTGGCGAAGAAATGAATGCTTTGATAAATGAAATTTTTTCTATTTTTGAAAATGATGTTTTAAAAGAAGCAAATGACGCTGCTATTTTAGATGATTTAGCTTTTAGCACCGATTCTTTTGTACTAAATCCTATCTTTTTAAAAGATATAAATATAGGAAAATTAGCAGTTTGTGGTAGCGTAAATGATGTATTAATGGTGGGAGCAAAACCGCTATATTTATCACTAGCTTTGATTTTAGAAGAGGGTTTTGAGATAGAAAAGTTAAAAATTATACTAAAATCTATAAAAGAAGAATGTGATAAAGCAGGAGTAAAACTAGTTTGTGGGGATACTAAAGTTGTTCCTAAAAATAAAGGCGATGAAATATATATTAATACTTCATGTATAGGTAAAAATATACAAAAAATCAATACCAAAGAATTAAAAAGTGGTTGTAGTATCTTAGTTTCAAGGGATATTGGAGCTCATGGTTGTGCGGTTTTGGTTGAAAGAAATAATTTAGAGGCAAATATCCAAAGTGATTGTAAAAGCTTAAAAGATGAAGTTTTAGCACTTTTAAATACAGATATTTCTATAAAAGCAATGCGTGATGCTACGCGTGGTGGACTTAGTGCGGTTTTAAATGAATGGGCTAAATTAAGCAATTTAGAGCTTTTAATATATGAAGAAAAAATTCCAGTTTGTGATGAAGTTTTAGGGGTTTGTGAGCTTTTTGGATATGAGCCTTATGAGCTTGCAAATGAAGGAACTTTTATTATTTGTGTAGATAAAAAAGATGAGCAAAAAGCATTAGAAATTTTAAAACAATTCAATGCTAATGCAGCTATTATAGGTGAAATCACAGCTAATGAAAAAGCAAGAGTGGTTTTAGAAAATGCTTATGGAGCAAAACGCATTTTAGAAGCTCCAAAAGGCGAACTTTTACCAAGAATTTGCTAATGCATGAGTTAAGTATTACAGAATCATTACTAGAGCTTTGCGAAGAATATGCTCAAGGAAAAATTATTGAAGAAGTGCATGTTAAAATAGGGCGCTTAAGTGGGGTTGAGCCTCCACTTTTACAAAGAAGCTTTGAAACTTTTAAAGAAAATAGTCCCTTATGTAAAAATGCTAAATTTATTATGCATATTCAAGAAGTAGTAGTTGAGTGTCAAAAATGCCATTTTAGTGGAGTGCTTGAAAATAATATCTTTTGGTGCCCAAAATGCGAAGATAAAGATTTAAAAATCATAGATGGAGAAGAACTTTATCTTATGCAACTTGTTTTAAAAGAAAACGAGAATTTAGAAAACAATGACAAATAAAGAAATCATTTTAGGTGCGGGTTGTTTTTGGTGTACTCAAGCTGTGTTTGATGAAATTAAAGGCGTAGTTTATACAGAAGTAGGTTATAGCGGTGGTAAGCCAAATCCAAATTATGAAAGCGTGATAAATGGCGATGAAAATATAGAAGTAGCTAAGATAATTTATGATGAAAAACAAATTTCATTAGAAAAATTTTAGAAATTTTTCTCAAAATGCATGATCCAACAAGCTTAGATAAACAAAGTGCTGATGAGGGGATACAATATAGATCAGTTATTTTTTATCAAACTAATGAGGAGTTAAAAATCATTAGTGATTTTTTACAAAAAGCACAAAAATATTATGCTAAAGCTATAGTTACACAAGTTTTAAAATTAGAAAAATTTTATAAGGCTGAGGATTATCATCAAAAATATTTTAAAAATAATCCCAGCCAAGCTTATTGTAGATTTGTCATTACACCAAAGCTAGAAAAACTAGCAAATCATTCCTAGTTTTTCTTTTTAGAAATAGGGCAAACCCCAAGTGGACAAGCTTGTTTTCCACTAAGTACTCTTATAGGACAAACAGCAAAAATACCTGTTAATAAAGGAATTAAACCCAATAATCCCCACCAAGTTGAAAAATAAACTCCTAAAGAAAATGCCACTATGGCTAAAGCTATTCTAAGCACTCTTTCTAATTTACTCATAATTTCTCCTTTTTGTTGATATTATAAATAAATTTTAAAAGTATTTCTGTGATAAAGTTACAAAGAAATTAGTATTATTTTAGATCTTTCAAGTTTGATTTTACCTTCTTTTTCTAATTCTTTTAAAATTCTTGAAACGGCTTCTCTGGCGCTTCCTAAGTGATTAGCTAAAGCTTCATGGGTAATTTTTAAAGTATTGTTGCTAGCATTTTCTTTCAAAAAATCACAAATTCTAGAAGATAAAGGCATAAATAAAGCTTGTTCTAAAACTTTGATTAAGGTGTTAAAACGCTTGGTGATTAAACTTAAAACATAATTATTAATTTTTGGGTATTTTTCTTTTAAAATTTGAAAAATTGTTGAGGGGATGATGGCTATGCTTGTATTTTGAGTACTTTGTATAAAAACATCATAAGATATGCCATCCATATTACACTCAGAGCAAATAACGCATTCGTCATTTTCTTTAAGGTGAAAAAGTGTTATTTCTTTTGCATTTGGGGTTAAAATAAAAGCTCTAAGCTCACCTTTTAAAATTTTTATAAATCCTAAACATTTATCATTGACCTTAAAGTCTTTTTCAGTGTTTATTATTTGTAAGTGCTCTTGTATAAGTTTGAGATCTTGTTTTTCTATTTCAAAACGAGAAAGAAAATTTTCCATGTTTTTAAGTTTTAAAAGCCTATAAAAGGCTTTTAAATTTTAGTGGCAACCACAACCACCACATCCACAACTTTGACTAAAGAAGCTTTCTAGAGCTTGCATATTTGGAAGTTCTGTTACTTCATTTACTAATTCTTTATAAGCAACCACACCATCTTTAACTACAAACACTGCTCTAGCTAAAATTCCCTCAAGTGGACCATCAGCCATTAAAACACCATATTTTTCACCAAATTCTTTAGAAACAAAATCACTTGCAACAGTTAAATTATCTATACCTTCAGTTGAGCAAAAACGACCCATAGCAAATGGTAAGTCCATGCTAACTACGATTACTTCTACACCACTTGCTGCTGCTTTTTTATTAAATTCTCTAGCTTCAGTTGCACATACTGGAGTATCAAGGCTTGGCACGCTGATAATAATTTGAGTTTTGCCTTTTGGAGCAATTTCAACACCTGAAAGATCTTTAGCTTTTAAGGTGATATTTGGAGCCATATCGCCAACTTGGATGTTGTTTCCTTTTAGATTTACTTTATTTCCTTTGAATAATACACTATTCATTTTTTCTCCTTGAATGATTTTTATTAATCATAATATAAAAAGATTAATAAAGTCTTATTTTTGTTCTTCTTTGCACATACCTGCTTCGATTAGAAAACACGAGGGTTGATAATTGCTTTTTTTAATCTTGTCATATTTTGCATAGCTTAAGTATAAAGTATCCTTAGCTCTAGTTACTGCTACATAAAAAAGCCTTCTTTCTTCTTCCAAACTTCCACCCATGCTCATGAGTTTTTGATTGGGAAATCTTCCTTGTGCAAGATCAATTACAAATACAAGCTCAAACTCAAGCCCCTTACTAGCATGTATGCTTAAAAGATTAACACCACTACCGCTACTCATTTCACTAGCACCAAGAGTAAGAAAATTATAATATTTATAATTATCACTGTAATTTTTAGCAAGTTCTTTTAATACAAACATTTTTGCATTGATTTTTTCTAAAATTTCATTTTTTTTATTTAAATCAACATTGGAGTTTTTATTAGTCGCTCTCTTGGTTGCTAAAATATCACAAATTTCTTTAAAATAATCATTTTCTAAGATTAAATTTACAAGCTGAGTTGAAACCTTACACTCGCTTGCTTTTTTAATAAAAAGATAAATTTTTTCAAGATTTTTCGCACAAAGCTCGTTGATTTTAGGAAGGCTTAAAATAGGGTGGGTGTTAAATTCACTTTTTAGATTAAATCTTGAAGGCGAGGCTAGCTCCTCAATATCATCAAAAAGTCCTAGTTGGTAACTTTGTTTTTTGTATTTTTTTAAACTCACACTATTATCAGGATTTAAAAAACCTTTAATCAAACTAGAATGTCCCAGTTTTAATAAAGCGTCAAAAATATCTTTTGCTAAAACCCCGCCAACTCCTTTGGTATATTCAAGTAAGTGTATAAAAGCCATGATATCTTTTGGATTAAGCACGATTGCAAGCATAGAGCAAAAGTTTTTAACTTCCAAGCTTTCAAAAAAACTTCCCCCGCCTTTTCTTTTGCTTGCTATACCAAGTTCTCTCAAGGCAACTTCTACTCCATCTGCACTAGAATTGTTTCTAAAAATAACAGCGATTTCATCAAGATTAACTCCACTTTGTAAGATTATTTTTGCTATGGTAGAGTATTGATCAAATAATTCATTGAAAGTTAGCAAACTTGGTGCTTTAAAATCTCCTTCTCTAGTTACAATCAATTCTTTAGGATATAATCTTTCATTGTTTAAAATTACCTTATTAGCCAGTGCAAGTATATTTTTACTAGAACGATAGTTTTTATTTAAAGTAAAAATATTTGCATCGATAAATCTATCTTTAAAACTTCCTATAATAGAAATATCAGCCCCATTAAAAGCATAAATACTTTGGTCATAATCCCCCACACAAAATAAACTTTTACTTTTAAAAGCATCAATTAATGAACCTTGTAAAGTATTAGTATCTTGGTACTCATCTACCAAAATCTCATCAAATTCAAAATGATGTGAAGCTAAAACATGTTTTAATTTGATCAATAAATCATTAAAATCCACATAATTAAAACGTGCTTTTTCTTCTTCGTATTCTTTTAAAATATCTTCATAAATTTCAGCATAAACAGCTTGTTCATCATAATTTTGACAAAACCAATTATAAAATTCATCTAAATTTGCATTAGTATTTTGAAATAAAGAATACACATCATACAAATAACTTGGCATATAAGGTTTAGTGTCGCTTAAATGATGAAAAGTGCGTTTTTCAAAAATGGAACGTAAAAGAATTTTAAGCTCACTAGCAGGTTTTAAAATAATATCATGATTTAACTCTTTAAGCAAAGAATAAGCAGTGCTATGAAAGGTTCCTGCTGTGATTTTTGAAGTAATACTTTTATCAAAATACCTGCCAAGTCTTTCTATCATTTCTTTACTAGCTTTGTTTGTAAAGGTTAAAAGCATAATTTTTTCAGGCTTTATACCATTTTGAAGTAAAAAGGCTATTCTTGCAACTATGGTCGAAGTTTTACCTGTGCCTGCACTTGCTATGATAAGATTGTGTCCAAAAGGAGCACTAGCAGCTTTGTATTGTTCTTCATTTAAACGCGATAAGGGCATGAGCTTCCTAGTTTAAAATTATATTTTGTATATCATTAAAATAAAAATGATTGATACCATCTTTATATTCATAATAAAGCGCAAGTTTATGAGAATCTAAAATAGTCTTAACAATATATAATCCAAGTCCAAAACTATCTTTGTTTTTCTTTCCTTGTGTAAAGGCTTGAGTGTAGTATTTCAAGTCTTTATCTAAGGCTTTTCCTTTGTTTTTAAAGCAAAGATAATCTTTAGTTATTTCTATGGTAACGCAATTTTCATCAGAATATTTTGTCGCATTATCTATCATATTTTTCATCGCAGTAGTAAAAAGTTTAAAATCCACATTGACACTAAAACTTTCTTTTATACTAATCTTTACCTTTTCATCATCACTCATAGCTATATCTTTAGCTTCATCTAAAAGATCTAAGATATTGTATTTTTTTAAATTAATTAAACCAGCACCCGAAGTAATTTGTTCAATGGCTGCAAATTCATTAATCAAAATTTCTAAACGATTAAAAGCACCCACTAATCTTTCTTTATATTTGCTATCTTCAAGCATTTCTAAAGTGATTAAGCCTTTAGTAATAGGGGTTTTTAACTCATGCATAATATTTCTTAAGAAAAACTGCCTTGAAGTGTTTAGTTTTTGAATTCTTAAAATAGACTCATAAAAGGCTGTTGCTACTTGAGAAATTTCATCATTTCCCTTGCTAACATTTTGAATTTCATTGAGTTTATTTTCGCCAAATTTATCTATTTGTCTTTTTAAAGCTCTAAGTGGTTTTAATTTTCTAATGATAAAAATATATAAAATCAATAAAACCATTACTACTATACTAGCAATAAGCTTAATCACAAAATAACGATAACCTTGATATTCTAAATCTTTGTACAAATAAAGCTTACCATCAAAAATGATTTTTAAATATACATTATCTTCTAAAGTAATGATTTCAACTACACCTGTGCTAGTTTGAGCGCGTGCTATGGTTTCAGCTTTGTAGATGATTTTTCTTATAGAAGATGGGGTTGTTAGTTCTATCATTTTGTAATTTTTTGTTTGCTCATAAAATTCTTTTTCGCTAATTACATGGTTAAAATACAATAATCTTGCATTGGCTATAAAAGAATATTTCGCATTAAGCTCATTAGTGTAATTTTGCTGATCATATTTTATAAGCCATAAAAATGCCAAAATCACACTAACACTAGCAAGCAAGAAAACAAAGGTTATAGTATAAAAAATCGATGATTTGTTCATTGAGTTAATTTATATCCTATGCCTCTGATTGAATGAATGTATTTTGGAGTTTTAGGATCATCTCCGATTTTTTGTCTGATTCTACTAATGATTACATCTATGCTTTTATTGCTAGAGTCTTCACTAATAGAGCTACAATTATACACAAGTTCTTCACGACTCACCACTCCACCTTCTTTTTTAATTAAATAACTCAAAATATCAAATTCAGCATTAGTAAAGCTAATTTCTTGATCTTTCATGGTAATAGTGTGTTTATATTTATCATATACAAGATCTTTTTTAACTTGAGCTTGAGCGGTTTTGGTGTTTGAAATTCTTCTTAAGTGACTTTTAATTCTTGCTTGAAGTTCTTGAGGATTATATGGTTTTGGTAAATAATCATCTGCACCCAAATCAAGCGCAGCAACCTTATCGCTAATATCATGTCTTGCACTTGAAATGATAATAGGTGTATCATATTTTTTACGAATTTCTTCACAAACTTCAAGTCCATCAAGTCCAGGCAAGCTTAAATCTAAAATGATTAAATCATAAGGATTTAAAGCAAGTCTTGAAAGACCTATATAAGGTTCATGAGCAATATCTACTTTCATATCAAATTGCTCTAAATATTCAGCTATAATCTCAGCTAATTCTAAATCATCTTCTATCATTAAAATATTTGTCATTTTCTTCCTTTCTTAAAAAAGTAAAGCTCTAACCATACCACCTCTATTAATCCAAATTTTAACATATTCTTTGCCTTTATTTAATTCTAAAGCCTTAGATAATTCTTTAAAATTTGAAACTTCATATTGATCAATACCTATAATAATATCACCTTGCTCAAAGCCTATTTTTTCTGCTTTTGATTTTGGAGTAACTTCAGTGATTAAAATACCACTAATATTTTCAGGTATGCGGTATTGTTGTTTATTTTTAGAATCAAGCTCTACTAATTTTAAACCATCAATATAATCTTTTTCATATTGTAGCGATTTTTCATCTGTTTTTAGCATAAATTTAGCTGTTTTAACTTTATTATCTCTTTCATAAGTTACCTCTATAGCTTGTTTTGGATCAATACTTCCTATATAATTTTTTAAATCCATAGGGCTTTTAATCACAGTTTTATCTACTTTTATAATCAAATCACCTCTTTTTAATCCCGCATTATAAGCTGCTGAGTCTTTTTGAACTTCTGTTATTAAAGCTCCTTCTTGATTGGTATAAGCTTTTTTAATATCTTGAGTTAAAGCTCCTATAACTACACCTAAATATCCTCTTTCTATTTTTCCATGCTCGATAAGTTTTTGTGCAATAGATTTTGCCATATTAGAAGGGATTGCAAAGCCTATACCATTATTTCCTCCACTTCTTGAAAGTATGGCTGAATTTATCCCAACTAGAGCCCCTCTGCTATCTACTAAAGCCCCGCCTGAATTTCCAGGATTAATTGAAGCATCCGTTTGAATGAAATTTTCATATTGATTTAAACCTATATTATTTTTATTTAAAGCTGAGATAATTCCACTTGTAACACTACTTCCAACACCAAAAGGATTACCCAAGGCAAATACTACATCACCTTCTAATAATTTATCCGAATCAGCAAAAATCACAGCAGGTAAGTTTTTTGCTTCTATTTTTATCACTGCTAAATCTGTTTTAGGATCAGCTCCGATTAATTTAGCTTTATATTCAGTACTTGAATCAGGTAAATTTACAGTAATTTTTTCAGCATCTTCTATAACATGATTATTTGTTATAATATAACCATCGCTTGAAATAATTACACCAGATCCAAGCGAACTTACTACTTCTTTTTTATTTTTTTTACTTTTTGGAGCTTGTGGAAAATCAAAACCAAAAAATTGTTTAAAATAAGGATCATTGAAAAAATCATCAATCCCAAAGGAATTACTTTGAACGGTTTTAGAAGTTGAGATATTCACAACTGAATTTTTAACTTTTTGTATAGAATCATGATAAGAGAGTATAGTATTTTGATTATCAGTTGGTAAAGATCTTTTTACATTATCATCTGCTTGTTTAAAATCAATACTAGCACTAAAAAGACTAGTTGCTAATGCCAAAGAAAGAACCATAGTTTTTTTCATGTATTATCCTTTGTAAAATCAATTTATGCAAGTATAAAATTTTATTTTTACGCAATTGTAAATAAAACCTTTAGTTTTAAAACTTATAAAACTTGATTGACTAAGACTAAAGTTTATGGTATAATCTTATAAAAAATAAGGAATAAAAAAATGAGTAATAGTTTATATGAAACACTAGGTGTTTCGCAAAATGCTAGCGCAGATGAAATAAAAAAAGCTTATAGAAAATTAGCAAGACAATACCACCCAGATATCAATAAAGAAGCAGGTGCTGAGGAAAAATTTAAAGAAATTAACGCCGCTTATGAAATTTTAAGTGATGAGAAAAAAAGAGCTCAATATGATAGATATGGTGATTCTATGTTTGGTGGGCAAAGTTTTCATGATTTTTCAAGAAATGCAGGCGGAGCTGATATCAATGATATTTTGAATAATATTTTTGGCGGAGGCTTTGGGGGTTTTGGCAGAGGCTTTAGCTCTAGTAATAATTTTAGAAGTGGTTTTGGAGGTTTTGGGGGTTTTGAAGAGGATTTAGACTTACAAGCAAGTGTTAAAATTCCTTTTGAAAAAGGAATTTTAGGTGGTGAACATACTATAAATATCAACAACGAACAAGTTAAAATCAAAATTCCACATGGTATAAAAGATGGCGAAAAGTTACGCATACGAGGTAAAGGAAAAAGCTTTCAAGGACAAAAAGGAGATTTGATTTTAAAGGTAGAGCTTGAAAAAAGTGATGAATATGAAAGAGAAGATGATGATTTATACAAAAAGGTTGAAATTAGTTTAAAAACAGCACTCTTTGGAGATAAAATCAGCGTACATACTCCAAGAAAAGAAGTTAAAATCACCATACCACCAAATTCAAAAAACAATCAAAAAATCAGACTTAAAGGCTATGGGGTGCAAAATAGAAAAACAGACCTTTATGGAGATATGTATTTAATTTTAAATGTAAAAATACCTGATATTAATAGCCTTGATCCTGAATTTGTAAAAATTTTAGAAGAAAAATTACCTTAAAAGGAGTATGCAATGGAGCATAGTTAT
The DNA here is from genome assembly GCF_025771405.1 of Campylobacter sp. RKI_CA19_01116. Taxonomy (NCBI): domain Bacteria; kingdom Pseudomonadati; phylum Campylobacterota; class Epsilonproteobacteria; order Campylobacterales; family Campylobacteraceae; genus Campylobacter; species Campylobacter sp. RKI_CA19_01116. The sequence goes on along the minus strand of NZ_JAKMQF010000004.1, from coordinate 89,964 downwards.
GATGAACCGGTGTATCTTATAAGTGTTGTTGCAAAGGTTTTAAGCATACACCCACAAACTCTAAGACAATATGAAAAAGAAGGTTTGGTTGAACCAAGTAGAACCGATGGTAAAATGAGACTTTATTCTCAAAAAGATATAGATAGAATCAAAATGATTTTACGCTTAACAAGAGATCTTGGAGTTAATTTAGCTGGTGTTGATGTGATTTTAAAGCTAAAAACAAAAATTGATGAGTTTGAAAATACCATTGAAGAATTAAGATTAGAACTTGATAGAAGAGATAATCCTTCAAAATCAAGAGCAGTAGTAAAACACAGAAGCAATTTTGACTTAATTTTTTTAGAAAAAATAAAATAATAAAACATTACAAAAGGTTGGTGAGTGGATGCTTTTATAACTTTATTTTTAACTGCAGTAGCAGTTGCTGTCGTACTTAATGTTATACTTAAAAAATTTGGAATTCCAACCATTATAGGCTATATAGCCACAGGTTTGTTTGTGCGTGAATTTTATGGTTTTAGCACCAATGAAATCATTATCCATGTGGCTGAGTTTGGTATAGTTTTTTTAATGTTTACCATAGGGCTTGAATTTTCATTTAAACACCTTTTAGCAATGAAAAAAGAAGTGTTTTTAAATGGAAGTTTACAAATGCTAACTTGTGGCTTGGTTTGTACTTTGCTTGTAACTTATATTTTAGGTATAGCAAATCATATAGCAATGATAGCAGGTTTTGCCCTAGCTTTATCTTCTACAGCTATAGTTTTAAAAATACTTAATGATAGTGGCGATATCAATGAAGAATATGGCCGAAAAGCTTTGGGAATTTTGCTTTTTCAAGATATTGCTGTGATACCACTACTATTAATGATTGATATATTTAGCTCTCAAAACGCTGATATTTCAAAGCTTTTATTTACAACCTTAGTCAGTGCTGTGATTTTACTTGTTTTGCTTTATTTTATAGGCAAATACCTTTTTACTTATGTTTTAAAATTTATCATTAAGACCAATGCAAATGAAATTTTCATCGCTACTATACTTTTTACCGTAATAGGAGCAAGCTTTTTAGCACATTCTTTTGGTTTTTCTTACTCGCTTGGAGCATTCATAGCTGGAGCTTTGATAGCTGAAACTAAATATAAACATAAAATAGAAGCAGATTTGGTTCCTTTTAGGGATTTACTTTTAGGGTTTTTCTTTATCAGTGTTGGCTTGCAAATTGATTTTCATATAGTTTTTGAAAATTGGTTTTTGATTTTTGTTTTTGTAAGCTTGGTGTTATTGATAAAATTTGTAGTAATTTATGGTCTTTTAATCCTTTATACGAGAAAAAGAGTAGCTTTAAAAACTGCTTTGAGTATTTCTCAAATTGGAGAATTTGCTCTAGCGGTGTTTTCACTAATGCAAGTAAATTCGCTTATAGATGAAAAAACAGCACAAATTTTTATTATAGTTTCTATCATCACTATGGTTGCAACACCTTTTATTTTAAATAATCTTAGAAAAATAGCCAACGCAGCCGAAGGTGAGCAAAATGATATGGCTAAATTTTATCTATGTGATCAAAAAATGAAAGATCATTTTATCATTTTTGGTTATACAAGATTAGGTCAAGAAGTGGTGCAAAAGATCAAAAAAACAGGTATTCCATATCTAGTTTTAGAAAGTGATTTAAATTTAGTTGAACTTGGGCGTAGCAGAAATGAGAATGTTTTTTTTGCTAGTGTAGCGCAAGTAGAAACACTAAAGGTAGCTAATATAGAAGAATGTTCAGTTGCTATTATAACTATAAGCAATGAAGCTAAACTTGATATGCTCTATCAAGTGCTTTCTAATTTCAATAAACCCATACAAACGGTTTTAAAAACAAGTGGTACAGGTGCTAAGATCATTTTCCCACACACTGATAAACATTTACACATTGTAGATGCTGAAGCTTCAATAGCTAGAAATTTAGTACAAGAAGCATTACAATGTAGAATCAATACAAGTGCAGCAGAATGAAAAATGATGAAAAAGCTTTAAGAGTTAAATATGTAAGAGCTTTAGAAAAATTTACCAACTCTGCTGTAAGTGCTTTAAAAAGGGAAGATTTTGATTTAACACTTTTTAGAGAAAGAATGCAAAAAAATGCTAAAATCTTTGAAAAAGTTCAAGCGGTGTTTTTGGATTCTACTTATACTAAGGCTTTAGAGCTTTTTGTAAATGAGTGTTTAGATGAGAGTTTGGATCAAAAAACCCTAGCTTCAAAAGCCAATGCCTTATATAAGCTAAAAAATAATCAAAGTTATAAAAAAGACAAACATAAAATTAAATTTAAGGATGAATATTGATAAATGTAATTTTTGATATGGATGGCACGCTTATAGATAGTGCTAATGCTATAGTATGTGCGGTAAATGAAATAAGAGCGGATTTAAATTTAGAACCTTTAAAAAGAGAGTTTATTTTAGATACTATCAATACTCCTGGGCAAAATTATGCTAAGATTTTTTATGGGGTTGATACTTACTCACATACTAGTTTTAAAGAAGGTTATGAGAAATATTTTATTAAGCATTATGATCAAAGTGTGGTGCTTTTTGATGGTGTGCTTGAGGTTTTGGAATTTTGTAAAAAAAACGATTGTTATCTGGCTATAGCTACTAATGCACCTCAAGAAAGCTTGGTGCCTATTTTAAAAAAACAAAATATTCTTTCATATTTTGATAAAATACTAGGTGTTAGTTATGGTATAGAAGCTAAGCCTGATCCTATGATGCTAAGATTAATTGCAGATGAAGCAAAATATGAAAAAAGTATTTTTATAGGCGATAGTTTAAAAGACAGACTTTGTGCTAAAAATGCTAAGATGGATTATATACATATTTCTTGGCAAAAAGAAACTAAAGATTTAGATGAAGTTAACGATAAAATTACTTTAATAGAAAAAATTCAAACTCACATGAAAGGTTAAAAAAATGGATATTTTTGATGAAATGTTTGCAAAAAGCCCTAAAGAAAAATTTATTGAAACAATAAAATATGCAAATTTAGGTGCATTGGAAAATGTTTTAGAAAAATTATTAGCCGATCATATCGCTATGATAGAGCTTTTAGAAAAAAATAATTTAAATGAAAGCGATGTAGCGCAATTTCAAATGGAAAATTCACTCTTAATAGATGAGAGAAAAAATGATTTTTACATAGGCTTAAGTGCTGAAATTTTAGGGCATGAGGGTTGATTTTGCGTTTACTTTTATCTTTATTTTTGATGTTTAACTTTTTAAAGGCTGAAGTATTTTTTGATTATACTTATAAATTTACCCTGAGTAAAGATGAAAAAGCAAGTGTAAAAATAAAAGAAATTGACTATCCTGATGAGATTTATTATTTTGACTTCTCATGGACTTTATTTGATCAAACTAATATCATTGTTCATTCAAAGTATAAAAAATACCCTAGACAATTTGTGATGTCTTTAAGAAGAAATTTAAACTGGGTTGATCAAACCTTAGTGCCTGATTATAAAAATCCTCATATAGATAGAGCAAGATTGATACTTGAATTTAGTGATTTTAAAAAAGGTGAGGCTATTTTTACTGTGTATATAGAAGATAGAGATAAGAAATTAGAAGTAGAATTTTTAGACCCTAGAAAAGCCACTCTTAATCAAAACTAAAGTAAAATTTAATAAAATATAATTATAAGAAAACTAAGGAAAGCATAGTGCAAAAGATCGATCAGTATATGCATGAATTTTTATCTGAATTAAATTATGAGCCTATTTTAACCATGAGTTCAAAACTTCAAGGTGGTAAAAAATTACGCTCAAAACTACTTTTAAAAATAGCTGGGGAAAGTGATATTAGCTATAAAATCTGTGCTATTATAGAGTTAATTCATGCTGCAAGCTTATTGCACGATGATGTGATTGATGAAGCAAAATTAAGAAGAGGTGTAAAGTCTATCAATGCACAATTTGGAGCTAAAAATGCCATCATGCTTGGAGATATTTTATACTCAAAAGCCTTCTATGAGCTTTCTTTGATTGATTTAAAATTAGCAAAAATCATTTCTAATGCCGTTGTAATGCTTTCTGTTGGTGAATTAATGGATGTAAATTTAAGCGAAACTTTCAATACTAATAAAAACGCTTATTTACAAATGATATATAATAAAACAGCCATTTTAATCGAAGCTAGTGCAAGGTGTGGGGCAATACTTGCTAATTTAAATGAAGATGATTTTGCAGAATATGGTAAAAATTTAGGTTTAGCTTTTCAAATTGTAGATGATATTTTAGATATCAAAGGTGATGAGCAAACTTTAGGTAAACCTGCTATGAATGATTTTAAAGAAGGTAAAACCACTCTTGCTTATATGTATTTACATGAAAAATTAAATCCACAAGATCAAGAAATACTTAAGTCTTATTACAAGAAAGATTTAAGTGTGAATGAGCTTGCTTGGATTAAAAATAAAATGCAAGAGCATGAAATTTTTGATCAAGTTGGCCAAGAACTAAACACTTATGCAAATAATGCACTAAAAGCTATAAAAAAATACAATATAAAAGATTTAGAAGATATTATTAAAAGCATGATAGAAAGGGAATTTTAATGCATTATTACTGCATCAGTTTTACACATAAAAATACAGATATTGCTACTAGAGAAAAACTTTCCTTTTCTAATGAAGACAAAAAAAGAGAATTACTAAAGCTAATCCATACTAATAATAAAATTTTAGAAAGCTTAGTGCTTAGTACTTGCAATAGGGTTGAAATTTTTCTTTTTGTTGGGGATGTTGAAAGCATTAATGAGCATATTTTAAAAACACTTAGTTTGCTTTGTGGGGTTGATAGAGAAAATTTAAGCACCAAGGCTGATTTTTATGAAGATAGCGGAGCCATCCATCATTTATTTTCTGTGGCAAGTTCGCTTGATAGCTTGGTTATTGGTGAAACACAAATTGCTGGACAATTAAAAGATGCTTATAAATTTGCCCTGCAAGAGCAAAGATGTGGTGTGCATATAACTAGAGCAGTTCATTATGCTTTTAAATGTGCGGCAAATGTTAGAAATCAAACCGAAATTTCTAAAAATCCTATTTCAGTTGCTTCAGTAGCAGTAGCAAAAGCCAAAGAACTCCTAAATTTAGAAAATAAAACTGCTGTTGTAGTAGGTGCAGGGGAAATGAGCGAACTAGCCTGTAAGCATTTATTAAATGCCAAGGCTAAAGTATTGATATTAAATAGAGATATACAAAACGCCCAAAAGCTTTGCGAGGATTTAGGTGAAAATGCAAGCTATGAAAGTATTGCAAATTTAAAAGAAGTACTAAATCAATATGAGATATTTTTTAGCGCCACAAACGCTCCACATGCTATCATAACCAATGATTTATTAGAAGAAAAAGATTATAAAAGATATTTTTTTGATATAGCAGTGCCTAGGGATATTAATGTAAAAGCAAATGAAAAAAATATAGTTTATGCTGTTGATGATTTAGAAGAAGTTGTAAGAAAAAATTTAACCCTAAGAGAACACCAAGCCCAAATTGCTTATTCCATAGTAGGTACTATGACAAATGAGTTTTTTCAACATCTAAGCAAACTAGCAACCTTGCCTTTAGTTAAGCAATTACGCTTACAAGCTGATGAAATCGCTAAAGAACAATTACAAAAGGCTATAGATAAAGGATATTTAAAGCACTCAAACCATGAAGAAGCAAGAAAGCTTATAAGACAAGTAATGAATGCATTTTTACATCATCCTAGCGTAAATTTAAAAAAACTAAGCGGAACTATGCAAAATGATTCAGTAATTAATGCTATGCGTTATGTGTTTGATTTAAAAAATGAAAATATGGAAGGTTTAAACCTTTATAAATGTGAATTTAATTTGGAGAATAATCATGAAATTTAGTAAATTTTATGCCATAAGCACAAAAGAAAATCCAAAAGATGCTACTTTACCAAGTCATATATTTTTAGTTAAAGGTGCCTTTGTAGAACAAATTGGAAGTGGTTTGTATAATTTTTTACCTTTAGGAAAAAGAGTTTTAGATAAGATTAAAAATATCATCAAAGAAGAAATGGATAAAGCAGGGGCTTTAGAAGTAAATTTAAGTTTTAATACCCCAGCTGAACTTTGGAAAGAAAGTGGGAGATTTAATGTTTTTGGTAAAGAGCTTTTACGCTTTAAAGATAGAAAAGAAAATGATTTTGTTTTAGGGCCAACCCATGAAGAAGCTATGGTAGCTTTAGTAAGAAATAAAATAAATTCTTACAAACAACTTCCTTTGCATTTGTATCAAATAGGACTTAAATTTAGAGATGAAGCTAGGCCTAGATTTGGACTTTTAAGATGTAGGGAATTTTTAATGAAAGATGGCTATAGCTTTCATGCTAGCGAAGCTGATTTAGACAAAGAATTTAATCTTATGCATGAAACTTATAGTAAAATTCTTACAAGATTAGGACTTGAATTTAGAGCTGTTGAAGCTGATAGCGGGGCTATTGGTGGCAGTGGTTCAAAAGAATTTATGGTTTTGGCTAAAAATGGCGAGGATGATATATTATTATGTGAGCATTGTGATTATGCTGCAAATATTGAAGCAGCAAAAAGAGCTAAAAAAAGTTGTGAAGATGAAAGGCCAGAAGCTGACTTTGCTACACAATTTCACACTCCAAATGTAAAAACTATAGAAGAATTAGCGGAATTTTTTAAAATTAACCCTTACTATACTATTAAAGCTATTGCTAAAAAAGCTATTTATGAAAATGAAGAAAAAATTGTAGTATTTTTTATACGCGGTGATGATGAATTACAAGAAGTTAAAGCACTAAATGCAGCAAATGCACTAGAGTTGGCCGATGTAAGTGAAGAAGAATTAGAAAAAACAGGTTTAGTGCCAGGATTTATCGGCTTTGTAGGATTAAATGGCGTTGATTTTTATATTGACCATGAGCTTGAAAATGAAACAAATATGATTATTGGTGCAAATAAAAAAGATTATCATTTAGTCGGAATCAATGTTGTAAATTTAAATAAAGAACGCTTTAAAGATCTTGCGGCAGTTAAAGAGCATGATCTTTGTCCAAAATGCCAGCATAAGCTTAAGCAAAGCAAGGGTATTGAAGTAGGCCATATTTTTAAACTTGGAAATAAATACTCAAAAGCAATGAATGCAAGCTATTTAGATGAAAATGGTAAAGCTCAATTTTTCACTATGGGTTGTTATGGTATGGGAGTGAGCCGTTTAGTAGCTGTTGCCATAGAAGCAAGTCATGATGAAAAAGGTTGTATTTGGAATAAAACTTTAGCTCCTTTTGTTTTGGATATCATCGTTTCTAATATAAAAGATACAAAAGCTATGGAATTTGCTGAACAAATTTACACTCATTTTAGTGATAAAGAGATTTTATTTGATGATAGAAATGAGCGTTTTGGTGTAAAGATTAATGATTTTGAATTAATGGGCTTTCCTTATGCTTTAGTTGTAGGCAAGGGCTTAGAAAATGATGAAGTAGAGTTGATTCATAGAAATACCTTAGAAAAACAAGTTTTGAAAACCCAAGAAGTAATTTCACACTTAGAGAAAATTCTATGATGGTAAAAACAAATTTAAGTGCATTTTTGATTTTAGAATTAATCGCCAGTATTTTATTTATAACCTTTTTTGGTTTTTTAAATTTTTTTATGATAGTTTTTGCAAGTATGTTTTTAGGTGCAATGTTTTTAGCAAAGACTTGGACAAATCTCATCACTATGCAAAATACCAATACAAATTTATTTGGTATGGTTAAATTATTTTCTTTAACCATAGTAGGAATTTTGCTTTTAATACCAGGAATTTTAAGTACATTTTTAGGAATTTTACTCTTATTTTTCATGATGATATTAAAATTATTTACAAAACAAAAAAGAAAATATCATCAAACAAACAACGAAGAAGAAATCATAGATGTAGAAATCATACAGGAGCATAAAAAATGCAATTAATCATCGCAACAAGAAAAAGCCAACTTGCATTATGGCAAAGCGAATATATAAAAAACAAATTATCCCAAACACATCCTGAATTAGAAATTTCTTTAGAGGGTTTTAAAACTAAAGGTGATGTTTTACTTGATTCACCTTTGGCTAAAATAGGCGGAAAAGGACTTTTTACAAAAGAACTTGAAGAAAGTATGTTAAGAGGCGATTCGCATTTAGCTGTGCATAGCTTAAAAGATGTGCCGAGCTTCTTTCCTGATGGCTTAGTTTTAGCTGCTATTTCAAAAAGAGAAGTGGTAAATGATGCTTTTTTAAGTGAGTATTATGAGAGCTTAAATGCTCTTCCAAAAGGTGCAAAAGTAGGCACTACAAGTCTTAGAAGAAGAATGCAACTTTTAGCGTTAAGGCCTGATTTAAACATCATTTCTCTAAGAGGTAATATCAACTCGCGCTTAGAAAAACTTAAAGCTAAAGAATTTGACGCTATTATTTTGGCTTTAGCTGGTATTAAACGCTTAGGTTTAGATAAAGAAATAAAATACATTAGAGCTTTTGAACTTGATGAGATGATACCCGCAGCTTCCCAAGGAGCTTTAGGTATAGAAAGCATTGATGATAAACAAATTTTAAAATACCTTGAATGTTTAAATGATGAAAATGCCTTTATAGAAACCCATATAGAAAGAGATTTTATAAAAACTCTAGAAGGTGGCTGCCAAGTACCTATAGGTATTAATGCAAAAATCATTGATGAAAAAATAGAGATTCGCGCCATAGTAGGCTTACCTGATGCAAGTAAAATTCTCAAAGAAAAAAGAATGATTAATAAGCAAGATTACGCAAAAGCGGGCGAGCTTTTAGCTAAAGAAATGATAGCAAAAGGTGCAAAAGAAATTTTAAAAGAAGCAGAGAGTATGATATAAATGCAAAAATTCATAGATCTTTTAGAAAAAAATAATTTATTAAAAACCATTCATGAACCCGTTGATGTTGATCTTGAGATGGCACATTTAGCTTATATAGAAGTCAAAAAAGAAGACTCAAAAGCCTTACTTTTTACTAATGCAGTCAAAAATGGTAAAAAATACGATTATCCTGTTCTTTTAAATACTTTTTGTAATGAAAAAGCTTTAAAATTAGCATTTGAAAAAGACTATGAAGATGTAGCTAAAGAAATTAGATCTTTACTTAAAATGCATATACCACAAAGCTTTGGTGCAAAATTAAATTTTTTCAAAACCCTACTTGATTTAAAAAATATCCCGCCAAAACGCATTAAAAAAGATGGAGAATTCAACTATAAAAGCTTAAATTCATTATATGATATGCCTATTTTAAAAACTTGGGAAAAAGATGCTGCGCCTTTTATCACCATGGGGCAAGTTTATACTCAAAGTATAGATGGAAAGCAAAATAATCTTGGAATGTATCGTTTGCAAGTAGTTGATGAAAAAACCTTGCTTATGCATTGGCAAATTCACAAAGATGCGAGCCATTTTTTCCATGAGTATAAAAAAGCAAATCAAAAAATGCCAGTAAGCATAGCCATAGGTGGAGATCCTTTATATATTTGGTGTGCTCAAGCGCCTTTGCCAAAAGGAATTTTTGAACTTTTACTTTATGGTTTTATCAAGAAAAAACCTGCCATTTTGGCAAAATGCAAAAGTAACCATCTTTACGTACCTTATGATAGTGACTTTGTAATTGAGGGCTTTGTAGATCCAAATGAATTCGCACCTGAGGGACCTTTTGGAGACCATACAGGTTTTTATACCCCTGTTGAACTTTGTCCTATTTTAAAAGTAGAAAAAATCTTTGCTAAAAAAAATGCGATTTATCAAGCTACTGTTGTGGGAAAACCACCTTTAGAAGATAAATACATGGGACTTGGAACAGAAAGAGTTTTTTTACCTTTACTTCAAACAAATGCCCCTGATTTGATAGATTATAACATGCCTGAAAATGGGGTTTTTCATAATCTAATCTTGGCTAAAATAGAAGCAAAATACCCAGCTCATGCAAAACAAGTAATGCATACTTTTTGGGGAGTAGGGCAAATGAGTTTTGTAAAACATGCTATTTTTGTTGATGAAAATGCGCCTTGTTTGAAAGATTATGACAAACTCGTACCTTATATACTCAATCGCTTTGATGAAGAAAAATTACTTATTAGCGAAGGAATTTGTGATCAACTCGACCATGCTTCAAGCACTTATTGTTATGGTGGCAAAGCAGGGCTTGATGCATGTGGTGATGAGAAAAAAGTTGAACTTGAAATTCTAAGCGATGAGGCTTTACTTTCACTTTTTAAAGAAAAAGATCAAAGTATTTTAAAATTAAAGCAATTTTACACTCAAACCTTTGCTCCAGTTTGCGTGATTTTGATAGATAAAAAAGAAAAAATAACTCAAGTTTTTGAAAAATTACAAACTTATAAAAAACATTTTAGAATTTTAGTTTTCTTAGATTCAGATGCTATTTTAGAAAATCCTTATATGCTAATTTGGCGTGTGGTAAATAATATAGATGCAAAAAGAGATATATTTATCAAAAAAGATTGCGTTGCGATTGATGCAACAAATAAAGGATCATTAGAAGATTATCATAAAGAATGGCCTTTAATGACAAATTGCTCTAAAGAAGTCATAGATAGACTTATTACAAGAAATTTACTTCCAAATGATGAAAAATTATTCAAAAAGTTTGAAATTTTTTAATTTTAAGCTTTTTGAGAACACTTTTTGCTTATTAATAATATAGAGATTTTTAATCTAAATATTAAGTTTTTTAAAATTATGTCGATAGAGTATTTTAAAGTCTTTTAAAAAGGAGTTTAAAATGGACATTGGAAATATTCAAAGGGATGCAAACACAGCACAATTTAATACAAAAAGTACTGGAAAAGTATCTCAAGAAAATCAACAGCAAACTAATTTAAATAATCAAGATGAGAATTTAAATGAAAAATTGAAAAATGCAACAGAAAAACTTAATAATCAAATGGAAACACTAGAAACAAACGTACGTTTTGCATATAATGATAAAATCAATGAAATGTATGTTAGTGTAACCGAAAAAGATACTGGTAGGTTAATACGCAAAATTCCTAGTGAGGAAGTTATGAAGCTAATAGAACATTTTCAAGGTGTTATTGGCACTATTTTTGATAAGGAGAGTTAATTATGGCAGTAGGTAGTTTAGGAAGTTTAGGAATAGGTTCAGGAGTTTTAACAAGCGATACATTAAACAAGCTAAAAGAAGCAGAAATGAATGCGCATTTAGGTCTTTATAACTCACAGCTTGAAACTAATACTTCAAGACAAAAAGACCTAGCAGAACTTGAAGCTAAGCTACTTGCGTTTCAAACAGCCGTAAATAGCTTAGGTGATGCTTCACAATTTAACAAGAAAAAAGTATCACCTAGTGTAAGTGGAGATAGCGCTGCTGCTGGTTTAACAGTAGGATCTTTATCTAACCTTACAAACATGAAAGTTATTGTTGATCAACTTGCACAAAAAGACGTGTATCAAAGTAATGGATTTAAAGATAAAACTGCTACTGTAATGGGTAGTTTGGGTATAGAAGGTGTAGATGGCAAAACTTCTTTTACTATTACCCAAGATGGAAAAGATTATAAAATCGATATTGATGAAAGCACTACTGTATCTCAGCTTGCAGAAAAAATAAATGCCGCAACAGGTGGAAAAGTAGAAGCTAAAATAGTTAATACAGGAGATAGAGATAATCCATACCGCTTAGTAGTACAAAGTACTGAAACAGGAACTAAAAATAATATTTCTTTTTCAGGTGATGAAAAGTTATTAAATGCTATGGGTTGGGGACTTGATAAAAATAGCATTAGTGCTGGTGGTTTGTATGGTTTTAGACCAACAGGTGCTGGAGAAGAAAATAAAGATAAAATAAGCGGACAAATTAGTAGTGGAAGCTTTGATGACAAACTACTTAACCCAGGAGAAAAAACCTCTTTTACTTTTGTTATTAAAAATGGTGAAAGATATGATAGATTTACCATTGATATAGACGAGAATACTACTTATAAAAGTTTAGCAGAAGATTTAAAAAAACAAACCAATGGAAAAGTGGAATTAAGCTTTGGAGATGATGGAAAATCTTTTACTTTTAGAGCTACCAATGGTGGGCAATTAAGTCTTTTTGATGGTGGTTATGCAACTGATACTGAAGGAAATATAGATCAAGCCAATTATGCTAGAGATAGCAAAGCTACTTCACTATTGAAAGATAAATTTGGCATTACTCTAGATACTAGCACTCCACAAGGCTACAATGTAGCTTCAAACAATGAAAATCACATCCAAAAAGGTATGGACGCTATCTTTAGTGTAGATGGTGTTAAAATGACAAGACCAACTAATACTATCACTGATATAGCTCCAGATGTTACCTTAGAATTAAAACAAAAAGGAGAAATAACCTTTAACGTTTCTCAAGACACTGAAGCACTTGCGCAATCTTTAGAAAGTTTAGTCACTGCTTATAATGATTTAATGATAAATCTTAATGCAGCGACAAAATATGATCCAGAAGCAGGAGTACAAGGGAATTTTGTAGGTGTTAGCGAAATTTATAATATAAAATCTGAGATAAACAATATTTTACTTCAAACTATAACAGTAGATGGAACTGTTACGGTTGGTGATAGTGAAAGTTCAGAAGGGATTGAAGTTTCCTCTAAAGTAAGTTTATCTTTGGCTGATTATGGCTTAACGTTAAACGATGGTGTTTTATCTTTTGATTCAGGAAAATTTAACTCTAAATTTAACGAAGATCCTGAATTAGCTGAAAAATTTTTCGTAGGAAGTAATGGTTTTGAAGATATTGATTTAGCTGGTGATAGAGTAAGTAATCTTGGTAATCAAGATATAGAATTTAAAGAAGGTAGTTTTACTATCACTTATAATGATACAACCATAGATTTAAGCAAAACTCCAAATGGAGATCCTTTTGTATTAACAGGTAAAGATGATATTGAAAAAGCTAAAAATTTGGTTGATCATATAAATAGTTTTGGCTTAGAAGGTTTAGAGGCTAGCTTTGAAATCATTAACCAAGGTAATGAAAATCAACAAATTCAATTTAAAATCAAAGGAACTTCAGGTAGCAACTTAGAAATTCAAGGTGATAATGAATTTTTGAAAAAATTTGGTTTAAGTTCTAGAACCTTATATTCAGTTTATAAAGAAGAAACTGGAACTTTTGGTATGCTAAAAAATACCATGGGTGAAATAATGAGTTCTGAAGGTTCATTTGGAGGTTATAAAGCATCTTTAACAAAAGAATCAAAAAATCTAAATGAAACCATAGAAAGCACCAAAGCTTCCATAGAAAGTAGATATGATACAATGTGGTCAAGATGGGCAGCATATGATGGTATCATTGCACAACTAAATAACCAAGCAAGTGTTATTGCAAATATGATCAATGCAGCAAATAATCAAAATTCTTAAAATAAAGAAAGGGTTTAAATGCTAAATAGTGCAGTTTATAGCGCATATTCACAAAATCAAACTGGTGTAGAATCCCAAGAGAAACTTATAGAAATGCTATATAGTGGGATTTTACGCTTTTCAAGTAGGATAAAAATAGCTATACAAAATGAAAATATAGAAGAAAGAGTGTATTATGTAAAAAGAGCTAGTGCTATTTTTATTGAATTGTTAAATTGTCTTGATTATGATAAGGGCGGCGAAGTAGCACATTATTTAAGTGGCTTATACACTAGAGAATTACAACTTCTTTCTTTAGCAAACATAGAAAACAGTGAAGCAAGAGTAGATGAAGTAATAAATGTAGTAAAAGGCTTATTAGAAGCTTGGAGAGAAGTACACCAAAAATGAGTGAAAAAAAATGGATTGATGAGTTTAAACTAGCTGTCTATACTGAAGATGTAGAAAAAATAGTTAAACTTATGGAAAAACCGGATTATAAAGATTGTCCCAATGAGGCTTTAGCGCTAACTAATGAAGCGATAGCTTTTATGAAAAAAAAGCAAGATGAAATAGCTGTTAATTTACAAAAACTCAAAAAAGCTTCTGCTTACATAAAGTAAAACATGGCTATAAGCCGAGTTCTGTCAAGAACGATCATTTATCTAGACTTGTTTTTACAAACAAGTTCAAGCGAAGGGTTATATTATAAGACAAAAACCACCCCTTCTTGCTGCAGATTGGGTTTACATAGCTAGCTTTGTTACCAAAGCTACTGGTAGGCTCTTACTCTACCGTTTCACCTTTTCCATATAAAATATGGTAGTTTTCTTTCTGTTGCACTTTCCCTTAGGTTGCCCTAGCCATCCATTAGATGGAATCTTTGTCTTATTGCAGCTCGGACTTTCCTCTTCAAAAAGAAGCGATCGCTTGCCATGTTTAGACAAATTCTACCAAAAAAATTATTTTTATACCAGAGCAAAAACAAGATTTAATGTAATTTTTAATTTATTTTCATATTTTACAAGTTCTAAATTTTTAACTTTTATACAAGGATCTAATTTTTGCAAAAACTGCGTTAAAAAAATAAAATCGCCAACAAAACTTAATCTTAATTCATAATAAGCAAAATATTCATCTTGACTTTTGTAACTTTGAATTTGCAAAGATTGAATTCCATTAAGATTCTTTTCTATATCTTTTAGGATACTTTGATAATCTTTATTTATGCTTAAAAACGAGCGATCATTATAAGATATATTTTCATCTTCTTTTAAATCAGAAATCACTTCTTGTTTTTGCTCGTATTTTGTTTGTAAATTATATAGTTCATCTTTTGACAACTTCATTTGTTTTTCAAAATAGTCAAAAACACCCATATAAACCATGAAAAAACCAAAAACAAAAACAACTATCAAAGACAATATAAATTCACGCTCAGATAACTTAGCAAAGATATTTTCTAAATTTTTATAAAGATTTTTCAAAAACAAGAGTGATTTTTCCATTATTAACCTCTTTATTTTTTAATACAAAATGATGCTTTTTAAAATCTTCATAAAATTCATAGTCATTTTTAAGCTCTATAATAAAATCATTATTTTTAACATGCAAAGCCTCTATATGAGCTTGATGAGAATTTAAAACTTTTAAAAAATCATAAAAATCTTTATAACAAAATGCATTTGCATAAAATTTTTGTAACAAATCAACCTTTAACTCATTTTCTTCTTGTAGTTTTTTAAACTCTTGATTTTGCTTTTGATTAATTTTTACCTGTTCTAAAATATCATCTTGCTTTTTTATTAAATTTTCATATTTTGTTTTCTCATTTTCATAAAATGATTTTTGTGTATACAAATACAAAGGATAAGCTAAAGCTAGTAAAACTCCACAAACAAAAGCCAATAAAATCTTAAAACTAAAAGATTTTAAATGATTTATTTTTTCTTTGTTGGTAAAATTAATCTTGACTTGATCGCAATTTTTTAGTAATTTTTGATAAAAAATATTACTATTAAATTTATCAAAACTACTAAGATTTTAAGTATCATCTATGCTTATAATGTGCTTATAAGTATTTTTTAATTTTTCTTCATATATTTTATCATAAACATTTAATGGTATAACTTTACAATTTTGAAAATCACATCCTAAATACTCCACTAAAACTATATATTTTTCTTTAAATAATAATGCAAGATTTTCACTATTTACATCGTTCTTAAAATACACTTCAAAAAGCAGGGGTTCAGGTATTATATAATCAATATCTAAAATATCTTCATACTTGCACAAGAATACATATGCAAAAGATTTATCTTGAAAATACTTTAGCTTATAAGAAAAATCATCTTTAAGACCAAGCTCCTCAAAGCTCTTTTTTAAAATTTCATCTTCACTAATAGGATTTGCAAATTTAATATATAAAAGCTTTTCATAAGCAAGAAAATCTTTTAGAATAGTTTTCTTACTCATCATAAAGTATTTTCTTAAGGTTTTGCTCGTTTTTGTGCCAATTTTTCTCAAGTTGAACGAATAATTTTAGCATTACCTTTTTTTGTGCTAATTTTTCTATTTTAACCCTAGCTTCTTTGCCTATACGCTTAATTGTAGCTCCATCTTTACCTAGTATCATTCCTTTGTGAGAATTACTATCTGTAATGATAATAGCATTGATATAATAAATTTGCTCTAGTTCTTTGATTTTTTCTATTTTTACTTCAGTGCTATAAGGAATTTCATCACTTAAATTTTCATATATAGCTTCTAAGATAAAATCTCTATAAATATCCTTTTCATTTGTGGTAGTAATAAACTCAGGATCAAAATAATACGGATGTTCAGGCAAATACTTAATCATCTCATCTAAAAGAATTTTTTTATAAAATTTTTGCTTAGCAGAATAGGGGATAATAGCACTAAAATGTGAGCTAAACTGAGAATACTCACTCAATTTTTTAAGCAAAACCTCTTTTTTTACTAAATCAACCTTATTGATTAATACAATATGTGGCACTTTAGGGTTTAAACTTAAAAAATTTTCATAATCTTTAATATCATCATAAATACTAGCTACAAATAAAATCACATCACAATCCGCAATGCTTTTAATCGCCAAATCAATCATAAGCTGATTCATAGCCTTAGAGCTTACATGCAAACCTGGCGTATCTATAAAAATAAGCTGATGATTTTCATGCATTATAATCGCATTAATCTTTCTTCTTGTAGCATTTTGCTTATGAGAAACCATAGCAACTTTTTCTTCTAATAAAGAATTAAGGATAGAACTTTTTCCCGCATTAGTTCTACCCACTATGCTTATAAAGCCACTTTTCACAAGATATACCTAGCTAAATCTTTATTTTCTATGATATCTCCAAGCTTAACTTGCACTTTAAAATCATCTATTTTATAAACTTTTCCAGCATATTCATCTGCTTCAAAACTAATATCTTCCAAAAGTTTTTCCACCACCGTGTGTAAGCGTCTTGCACCAATATCTTGCATTTCTTCATTAGCCTTGCTTGCTATTTTTGCTATTTCTCTAATAGCTTCATCTTCAAAAACAAGCTCTACATTTTCAGTTTTTAAAAGCTCAATATATTGTGTTAGTAATGAATTTTTAGGTCTTGTTAAAATAGCATATAAAGCATCCTCATCTAGCGAATCAAGCTCAACTCTTAAAGGAAAACGCCCTTGAAGTTCAGGGATTAAATCACTTGGCTTACTTAGATGAAAAGCACCTGCTGCAATAAATAAAATATGATCAGTTTTTAAAGGTCCAAATTTAGTTTGTATAGTACTACCTTCAACTATAGGAAGCAAATCTCTTTGCACCCCTTCTTTACTTGGATCTTGGCGGTTTGAATTTGAGCTTGAAACCGCTACTTTATCTATCTCATCGATAAAAATAATCCCTTCATTTTCTGCTCTTCTTAAAGCCTCGCCTTTAATACTTTCCATATCAAGAATTTTCTCACTTGCTTCTTGAACTAAAGCTATTCTTGCATCTTTTACTTTCATTTCTTTTTTAACTTTTTTATTACCCACACCAATAACTTTTACTATATCTTGCATAGCACCCATTTCAGGTGGTAAATTTGGATTAGTATCAAATACACTTTGTGAAATTTCAACTTCTATTGTGCTATCATCTAAATCACCAGCTTTTAATTTCACACGCATTTTTTCTAAAGAATTTTGATACTCTTCTTGTTTTTCTTCGCTAACACCCTTTGGTAAAGGCGGTAAAAGTTTTTCTAAAATCTTATTTTCTATAAATTCATTAATCTTTTCTTTATTTTTTTCTTTTTCTTCATTTTTTACTAAATTTAAAGCAGCATTAGCTAAATCTCTAACCATACTTTCTACATCACGCCCAACAAAACCAACTTCAGTATATTTGCTTGCTTCAACTTTTACAAAAGGAAGCCCCATCATCTTAGCAAGGCGTCTTGCAATCTCTGTTTTACCAACTCCAGTTGATCCTATCATTAAAATATTTTTTGGCATGATATCATCTTGAAGTTCAGGGCTAAGCTGCATTCTTCTATAACGATTTCTTAAAGCAATTGCTATGATTTTTTTGGCATTTTTTTGCCCAATTACATAATCATCTAAAAATTTCACAATCTCTTTTGGAGTTAAATTCATTTATCATCCTCAATTACATAAGTTTTAATATTTGTATTAGTATAAATGCAAATTTCACCAGCTATTTGCAAGCTTTCTTTGACTAATTCTTCTTCATCTAAATTTGAATGTTTAGCCAACGCTCTTGCAGCAGAAAGTGCATAATTACCCCCACTACCAATAGCAGCTATAGCGCCATCTTCAGGTTCAACTACATCTCCAGTTCCTGAAAGTAAAAATATATGATCTCTATCTAATACTAGCATCATTGCTTCAAGTTTTCTTAGGTATTTATCCTTACGCCATTCTTTTGAAAAATCTATCGCAGCTTTTAATAAATCACCCTTAGAACTAGAAAGTAGTTTTTCAAACATATCAAAAAGATTAAAAGCATCAGCAGTGCTTCCTGCAAAGCCTGCTAATACTTTTCCATTATTTAATTTTCTAATTTTAACTGCATTATTTTTTAAAACAGTGTTTCCAAAACTTACTTGTCCATCTCCGCCAATTACAGACTTATTTTTACCTTTATAAGCTAAAATTGTAGTTGCGTGAAACATTATTCTCCTTTAACTTCTAGCTTAAATACAGCATGAATCGCATGACCTAATTTTGCTGAAATTTCATGCACACCAAGTTCTTTTATAGTATCACATTCTAAGCTTTTTTTATCAAGCTCTATGCCTTTTTGCTCTTTTAGTGCATGAGCGATTTCATCTTTAGTAACCCCACCAAACAAGCTTCCATTAGCTCCCACAGGCTTAGCTATACAAATAGTGATTTTAGATAATTCTTCTTTTATTTTTTCCAAATTTGCAAGCTCAAATCTTAAATTTTCTGCCTTTTTCTTTTGCTCTGCTTCATATTGTTTTAAAACTTCATGTGTAGCAGCCTTAGCAAAACCTTTGGCAATTAAAAAATTTTGTCCATATCCATCTTTTACTTCTTTAACTTCTCCTGCTTTTCCTAAGCTTTTTACATCTTTAATCAATAATACTTTCATTGTTTTCCTTTTTTAAAATTTTCTTCCATTTTTACCTGCGATGATAAATCTTAAAGCATTTAATCTTATAAAACCTGCTGCATCTTTTTGATCATACACAGCATCTTCTTCAAAAGTGCAATAAGCCTCACTAAATAAGCTATCATTCGCACTTTCTCTGCCTATTACCATTACATTACCTTTATATAATTCAAGTTTAACTTTACCATTTACATATTTTTGTGACTCATCAATTAAGGCTTGAAGCATTAATCTTTCAGGTGAGAACCAATAACCATTATAAATCAAACTTGCATATTTTGGCATCAATTCATCTTTTAAATGCGCTGCTTCTCTATCAAGAGTGATGCTTTCTATAGCACGGTGTGCTTTTAAAAGTATACTTCCACCTGGAGTTTCATAACAACCTCTACTTTTCATACCCACATAGCGATTTTCAACAATATCAAGACGACCTACACCATGTTTTGCACCAAGCTCGTTAAGTTTTGCTAAAAGCTGCGCAGGAGTCATTTTTTCTCCATTAATAGCACACAAATCACCTTTGCTAAACTCAAGCTCTATCACTTCGCTTTCATTTGGAGTTTCTTTTAAATCTTTCACCCAACGCCACATATCTGCTTCAGGTTTAGCCGCAGGATCTTCAAGCACTAAACCCTCATAAGAAATATGTAATAAATTTGCATCCATAGAATAAGGTGACTTACCTGGCTTTTTAACTATATCAATGCCATGTTTTTGCGCATAAGCTAAGAGTTTTTCACGGCTATTTAAATCCCATTCTCTCCAAGGAGCAATAATGGCTAAATTTGGATTTAGCGCCAAAGCGCCTAATTCAAAACGCACTTGATCATTTCCTTTACCTGTTGCCCCATGACTAATAGCATCTGCTTTTGTTTTATTTGCTATTTCTACTAAAGCTTTTGCTATCAAAGGTCTTGCTATACTTGTACCTAGTAAATATTCTCCCTCGTAAATAGCATTTGCTCTAAACATAGGAAATACATAATCTTTTACAAATTCATCTTTTAAATCTTGAATAAAAATATTTTCTTCTTTTACACCCAAAGAAAGCGCTTTTTTTCTAGCAGGCTCAAGCTCTTCACCTTGTCCAATATCTGCTGTAAAAGTTACCACTTCACATTTATACTCATCTTGTAACCATTTTAAAATTATACTTGTATCAAGTCCACCAGAATATGCTAAAACCACTTTTTTGATATCTTTTTTCATTGTCTTTCCTCTTTGTAAAAATAATTTTAAAATTTAACGAATTTAGCTTAATATAATGTAAAATATTTAGACATTTTATAACATTTTCTTGTATTTTTTGATAAAATATTTTTATGAGAATAGATAAGTTTTTAAATGTAGTTAACATTACTAAGCGTCGTGCTATTTCAGAGGATATGTGCAAAAGTGGCGTAGTAAGTATAAACAATCAAGTGGTTAAAGCTAGTAAAGAAGTAAAAATTGGCGATGAAATAAGCATTAAATTTATAGAATATACCAATATCTATAAAGTCTTAGATATACCAACAACCAAAAGCATACCAAAAGCTATGCAAGAAAAATATGTGGTAAAAATTCAATGAAAGAAATGATTTTAAGTCAAAATGAGCTTTATAAGCTTTGTGAAATTTTACCTAAAAATGGAGTTATTTTACTTCAAGGGGATTTAGCAAGCGGTAAAACTACTTTGGTGCAAAATTATGCTCAATTTCTTGGAGTAGAAAAAACGCTTAATTCTCCTACATTTTCTATCATGCAAGCATATAATTTTCAACAAGGTAAAATATATCATTATGATATTTATCAAGAAGGTTTTGATGGACTTTTAAAAAATGGCTTGATTGAAAATTTTTTTGAAGAGGGTTTGCATTTGGTAGAGTGGGGTGATGAAAAATTAAAAAAATATTTAGATAAATATCAAATTTTTAATATAATTTTACAAATCATTCCTTATGAAAATAAAAGAAAGTATATAATACATGAGTAAGCTAGAAGCTAGAAATTTAGAAAAAATCATTAAAAAAACAAAAATCATACACGATGTTTCACTAGAAGTACAAAGTGGGGAAGTTGTGGGGCTTTTAGGGCCTAATGGAGCAGGAAAAACTACAAGTTTTTATATGATATGTGGGCTTATTTTACCAACAAGTGGGCAGGTGTTTTTAGACTCACAAGATATCACAAAAGAACCGCTTAATAAAAGAGCAAAGCTTGGCATTGGGTATTTACCTCAAGAAAGTAGTGTTTTTAAAGACTTAAGCGTAGAAGAAAATTTACTTTTAGCTGCCCAAGTAATATATAAGGATAAAAATTTATTAGAACAAAAGATAGAACGAATGCTAGAATTACTTAGCATAGAACCTATTAGACACAGAAAAGGTATGAGTTTAAGTGGGGGTGAAAGAAGGCGTTGTGAAATCGCAAGATCGCTTATGTGTGATCCTAAATTTTTACTTCTTGATGAACCATTTGCTGGGGTTGATCCTATCGCAGTGAGTGAAATTCAAAGCTTGATTAATGACTTAAAAGCTATGAATATAGGTGTTTTAATCACTGATCATAATGTAAGAGAAACTCTAGCAATTTGCGATAGAGCTTATGTAATTAGAAGTGGAAGGTTGCTAGCTAGTGGCAATGCTAATGAAATTGCACATAATGAAGATGTTAAAAAATACTATCTTGGAAGTGAGTTTAGACTTGAATAATGCTTAAACAAAAAACCTCTATAACACAAAAAACAAAACTATCACAAACCTTAAGATCTTGGCTTCCTATATTGCAAGCTAACATTGAAGATCTAAAAGAAAGCTTAGATGAATTTGCTAAAGAAAATCCTTTTATAGAGATCAAAGAAAACTCAAGCATTACAAACAATCAAAACAAATATTATCAAGAATATTTTAGCAAAAACACCACCACGCAAATGATTGATGCAAAAAGCTTGGAAGTAAAAAATGTGTATGAACTTTTAAGCGAGCAAATCATACCACCATTTTTTCCTACTAAAAAATCCCAAACCATTGCTGAAAAAATCATAGAATGTTTAAATCATGAAGGTTATTTTGAGTATGATGAAGAAATTTTAGGTGAATTTGATCCTCTAGAAATAGAAAAAATCAGACAAAGATTTAAATACCTTGATCCCGTTGGAGTAGGGGCAAAAGACAATCAAGAAGCTTTTATTTTTGCATTAGAGCATTTTGACTTAGATGATGAGCTTTATGAGTTTTGCAAAATGTTGATTTTAAATTTAGAAAATGCAAAAGATTTTATCAAAGATCCTTTGTATAAAAAGGCTATAGCGATAATTAAAAAAATCTCTATTCCGCCTTTTTTAGAGTATTTTGAAGAGAGCATGGAAATCATTCCTGATATATTTATTTATCAAGAAAATGGTGAAATTAAAATTAAAATTAATGATGATTATTACCCTGAAATTGCTTTTGAAGCAGATGGTTTAGATCATGAGTTTTTAAGTGCTTATTTAAAAGATGCTAAAAATTTAATCGATGCACTAGCCATGCGTAAAGCTACCCTTTATAAACTAGGGCTTATGATTATAGAATATCAATATGATTTTTTCATGGGCGGAGATATCAAACCTATGCAACTTAAAGACTTAGCACAAGATCTTGAAAGAAATGCCTCTACCATTTCAAGAGCAATTGCAAATAAATACTTAAGTTGTGATAGAGGCTTAATACCCTTAAAGTCTTTCTTTACTACTGCAGTTGATGATGGTGAAACTTCTAATGCAACTATTAAAGATTTTCTTAGTAATTTAATTAAAAAAGAAAATCCTAAAAAACCTTTGAGTGATTTAAAAATTCTTGAACTCACTCAAAAAGAATTCCCAAGTGTGCAACTAGGGCGTAGAACTATTACTAAATATCGTATGCAACTTGGTATAGGAAGCTCAAGTGAGCGTAAAAAATTATATGAATTGATGTAGGAAAAGATGAATTTAGAAAGTATTTTTGAAAAAACCATAAAACAAAATGTACGTTTAGTAGCAGCTAGCAAGTATGTTCAAGATGAGCAAATTCGAGAGCTTTTTAAGCAAGGTGTTATAGAGTTTGGAGAAAATCAAGTCCAAGCTTTAGCTTTAAAAAAAGAAAAACTTCAAGACTTAAAAATCAAATGGCATTTTATAGGTAATCTTCAAAGTAATAAAATCAATCTTTTAATCAAACAAAACCCATTACTTTGGCAATCTTGTAATGGCTTAAAAAGCGCCAAAGCTGTAGATAAAAGACTTGATTATAAATTAGATACTTTATTAGAAATAAATACTGCCAATGAAAGTTCTAAAAGTGGCATAGAGCAAAATAAGGCCATAGAAGAGTATTTGCAAATACAAGAAGAGTGTAAAAATTTAAACCTTATAGGTATTATGTGTATAGGTTCTATGGATGAGGAAAAAGTTCAAGAAAGTTTTGAGCAAACTTTTAAAATCTATGAAAATTTACAAAAACACGGGGCAAAAATTTGCTCTATGGGCATGAGTGGGGATTTTGAACTAGCTATAAAATGTGGCTCAAATATGGTGCGTTTGGGGAGTATTTTATTTAAATAAACCCCATTTGTTTTGCTTTTTCTATCATAAAATCTGCACCATTTTCACTTTTTAACTCTTGCAAGGCTATAGATTTTTCTTCTAGTGAGAAATTTTCTACCAAATTTAAAAATTGATGTTTCTCTTCTTGAGTTAAAATTTCACACAAATTACGCTCTTTTAAATACAAAGCATTAAAATACTGATGATTTTTAGCCGCATATGGATAAGGAATAAAAATACAAGGAAGCAAATTTGCACTAAGCTCAAAAAGACTACTTGCACCTGATCTTGATATAGCTAAATCTGCTTTAGAAATTTTATCTATAATGTTTTTATCAAAGTCAAAAAGCTCTACATTAACATTTAAATCCTCATAAGCTTTTTTACATCTTTCATAATCATTCTTACCACATTGGTGAATGATATTTATATCTTTTTCTTTAAAGTATAAAGCATTTTCTAAGGCAAGATCGTTTATAAATTTAGCCCCTTGAGATCCACCAAGAAAAATAATATTTTTTAATTCTTTTCTCACTCTTGCTTTTTGTGAAAAAATTTCACTAATAGGATAAGGACAAAAGAAAGTACTTGCTTTATTAACTTGATCATCAAAAGCAGTAAAAAAAGCTTTAGAAAAAGGCTTTAAAAGTGAATTTAAACTTCCTATTTTTGAATTTTGCTCATGGATTAAAAGTGGGATATTTGCCATTAAAGCACCAAAAGCGCCTGGAGCACTGCTATATCCACCCACACTAAAAACTGCTTTAATATTATGTTCTTTTAAAATTTGTTTTGTTTTTCTTGCAAGTTTTACAATATGCAAAAACGATTGAACCTTAGCTAAGCCTTTTTTATTAACAACGCCTTGAGAACTTAGAAAGTATTTTTTATAAAAACCATCTTCATTTTCAAACCAAAGTCTATCTTGGCCATTTTCACTTCCTATGTAAATGCATTCTATGCCTTGTTTTCTTACACTTTGCAATAAACATCTAGCTATAGCTAAATGTCCTCCTGTGCCTCCACCTGTAATTGCTATCATTTATCCTCTTTATTTAGCTTTTCTTCTAAAATAGCAAGCCTTGCTTCTAATTTAGCGATTTTTTCTTCATAATCAATCTTACCATGTTCTTTAATATAAGCAGGTATACCAATAGCTGTTAAATTTGACCCAACATCTTTTAATACAACTGCATTTGAGCCTATTTTTGCATTTTTACCTATGGTAATATTGCCTAAAATTTTAGCACCAGAACCTATGATCACGCCATCTTCTATAGTAGGGTGTCTTTTGGTATTTTTATCTAAACTCGTTCCACCCAAAGTAACACCTTGATAAATCAAAACATCATCACCTATAATAGAAGTCTCACCAATCACAACCCCACTTGCATGATCTATAAATATCCTTCTACCTAAATGCGCTCCAGGGTGTAAATCAACTCCGGTAAAAAACTGAGAAATTCCACTAATAATCCTTGCTATTTTTTTAAAACCTTTTTGGTAAAAAAAATGCGCAAAGCGATAATTTACCACAGCCCAAACACCAGGATAGTTAAAAACTAATTCCACCCAAGATCTATATGCAGGATCTTTTTGTTTTGGCATAGAAAAATCTTCTTTGATTAGTTTGAAAATACTCATTTAGAACCTATGCTTTTTAAATATCCATTATCATTTAAGAATAAATAAATTTCACCCAAAATATGCTTTTTTTGATTTTCATTAACAAGTTTTGAAGCATAAATTTTTTCATTAATATTGTCCATAATTGCATGAATATCATAATCAAGGTCTTCTAAGGTATCTAAAATAGATTGAGCCTCTAGTACGCTTTCTACTTCAAAACCCTTTTCATTAATACTTATACAAGCTTCGGTTGGATGTGTAAAAAGATTATGCTTCATACCAAGGACTTCTTGATAAGCTCCCACTAAGAAAAATCCTAAAAAATAATCTTCAGCTTCTACATCAATATCATGTAAAAACAAAGGATTATCTTTAGAATAAGAAATTTCTCCATCACTATCGCAAGTTATATCCCATATACTTGCACTTCTTGTAGGTTTTTTATTAAGTCTATCAAGTGGCATGATAGGAAAATTTTGCTCTAAACCCCAAAAATCAGGTAAAGACTGAAATACTGAAAAATTCACTAAATATTTTTCTTGTACTTCATTTTGCAAACTCGATAAATCAGCTTGATCACCTACTAAAGAAATAGCTTTTCTCATAATCAAATGCAATAAAATTTCACTATTAGAGCGATCTTGTAAATCTACATAACCCAAATCAAACAAGGTTAAAATACTCTCCATATGATCAATACTATCATGTAGATACTCAAGCGCGTTAGAAGCTTTAATGTTTTTATACAAATCATAAAGTTCATCAATAAGTTTTGGGTTTTTATCTTTTAACAAAAGCTTACTTTCTGTGTATTCTTGAGAAAAAAGCTCTAAAACAGGCGCTACTAAAACAGCATGATTAGCTGCTACAAAACGCCCACTTTCTATAAAAATATCAGGCTCTAAGTCTTTTTTTTGCTCTGCAATGCCTTTTAAAATAAACACAACATCGTTTGCATACTCACTTAAGGTGTAATTTCTACTTGTTTCATTTTTAAACTGAGAGTATTCCACTGCTAAGCCTCCACCAAGATTAATAGCTTTTAAATTTTTTGCCCCCATTTTTCTAAGCTCGGTGTAGATATTACCCGCTTCATTTAGAGCTTTTTTTAAAGGATGAATTTCAGTAATTTGCGAACCTAAATGAAAATGTATCATAGTAAATTGATCTAAAAGCTTATTAGCTTTTAAAAGATTTACCGCTTCAATAAGCTCAGTAGATGTTAAACCAAACTTTGAATTTATACCACCACTTTTTGCCCAAATTCCTACCCCAGCTGAATGCAAACGCACCCTTAAACCTATATTTGGCTTTGGCTTAAAACGATTTTTAGCAATTTCAATCATCGCTTCAAGTTCATTAAGTCCTTCCATAGTTAAAGTGATATTATGACCCATTTCACACGCTATAAAGCCCATATTTATGAGTTCTTTATCTTTAAAACCATTAACTGTTATAGGAGCGCCTTCATTATTATAAGCCATGGCTAGTAAAAGCTCGGCCTTGCTTCCTGCTTCTAAACCATAGTTGTATTCTTTGCCTAAATTGACTAAATTTTTTACAAAACCTGGATATTGATTGACTTTTAAAGGATACACAGCATTAAAAGAACCTTTATAGTTAAATTCTTTTTTTGCTTTAGAAAATTTTTCATAAATCTGCTCAATTTGCTTATGGATTAAATGAGGAAAACGAAGCAATAATGGCCCCTTATAACCATCATCACGCAAAGTATTTACTATATCTATAATGGCAGGTTTTTTACCATGATTTACACATACTTTGCCATTTTCGATGATAAAATTATTCGCACCCCAAATATTAATACCATAATCAATCATAACTCATTCTCCAAATTTGCTAATTTTATATTTTTAGTATCTTTATTTTCTAAATTTTTATAAAAAATCTCTTCTTTTTGCATTTCATCTTCACCTATACACAAAAAGATTTTAGCATTAGCATTATCTGCTTGGTTTAAATGCTTTGCAAGTTTTTTTGCTTCATAACTTAAATGCACTTTATGTTTTTTTCTTAAAGTATTTGCTAATTTAAAAATAGTATCTATATAAGCTTCATCCATAGCACAAAGATAAATTCCTTCTCTTGACTTTACGCTTTGTTTTTGCTCTAAAATAGCCATAATCCTTTCTATACCCATAGCAAAACCCACGCCATAGCCACTTTTACCATCTAAGTATTCAATTAATCTATCATATCTTCCACCACCTGCCACAGCAGCCTTTGCACCGATTTCATCACTAACAAACTCAAATGCACTTTTAGAATAATAATCAAGCCCACGCACTAATTTCTCATCACATTCAAACTCAACATCATTTTCTTTTAAAAGTTTTTGTAATTTTTCATAATTTTTTTTACAACATGGGCATAAATTTTCACTTAGTTTTGGCGCATTTTCGATTAAACCTTGACAATGATCATTTTTACAATCAAGCACTCTAATAGGGTTTAAGTCTTTTCTTCTTAAGCAATCTTCACAAAAACCTTCTTTAGAATTTAAAAAAGCTATGAGTTTTTCTTTATATACACCTATACATTCTTTACAGCCTAAAGAATTAATTTTCAAGCTTGTGTGAATTTCTAAGCGTTTAAAAATTTCATTTAGCATTAAAATAATGCTCGCATCCTCATACACACTTGCTATACCAAAGCTTTCTACACCAAATTGATGAAATTCACGCAATCTTCCTTTTTGTGGTCTTTCATAGCGAAACATAGAACCATGATAAAACCATCTTTTAACACTTTGAGCCTTATCCATTTTAGCTTCTATGTATGATCTTACCACCCCAGCTGTCCCTTCAGGCCTCAAACACACATCATTGCCTGCTTTATCAACAAATTCATACATTTCCTTACCAACTATATCAGAGCTTTCTCCAACACTTCTTTTAAAAAGCTTAGTAAGTTCTAAATGCGGACAATTAATAAAAGTAAAACCATAGTTTTTAGCTACTTCTTCACAAGTTTTAACTACTCTTTCATAAAGAATAGCTTGGTCATCTTGTAAATCTTTCATTCCTTTTAAAGCATTAATCATCTATAAATTCCTTAATCTTTTCATGTAAAATTTCAATACTCAAAGAAGCATCTAATTTTAAAATTTTTATATCTATTTTAGTTTTTAAAAACTCTAAAGTTTCTTCTAAAGCTTTTTGTATATTTAAAAAATATTCAATCCCTCTTTTTTCAATACTATCTAAATCTTTTTTAGAAAGTCTTTGCTCAATAAGCTCTTTAGAACCATGCAAAAACACAACCTTTTGTGGAAAAAGCCCACCTGTGGCAAAAGAATTTAACTCAAATAAAATATTTTGATCAAAATCACATCTTGCATAAGCCATATTAGAAATAAAACTACGATCTGAAATGATAAGTTTGTTTTTATTATGCGCTAAATGCATGTCGATTAAATTTGCTCTATCTGCCAAAAAAAGCAAAAGCTCAGCCTTTTTAGAAAATTGCATTTTACTTTCTAATAAAATTTTTCTCAAATGCACCCCAAGCTCACTTCCACCTGGTTCTTTGGTAAAAAATGCATTATGAAAATATTTTTTTAAAAGCTCTATTTGCGTGCTTTTGCCTACACAATCAACCCCTTCAAAAGCTATATACAATCTCTCTCCTTTAATAAAGGTATAATTTCTTTTGGCACAAGCTTACTCACATCGCCATTATGCATACAAATTGATCTTACTATGGAGCTTGAAATAAAAGAATTTTTTAAATTTGGCATAAGATATATAGTTTCAAAATCCTCCCAAAGCATGTGATTTGCATAACCAAGTTGTAATTCATACTCAAAATCACTCACCGCTCTTAAGCCTCTTATAATGATATTTATTTGCAAATTTTTAGCAAGATCTACTAGTAAGTTATCAAAAGTTGTAATTTTAACATTTTTTAAGTCTTTTGTAGCAATTTTTACCATTTTTTCTCTATGCTCTAAGCTAAACATAGGCTTTTTACTCTCACTTTTAGCTATGGCAACAACTACTTCTTCAAACATCTTGCTAGCTCGAATGATCACATCTAAATGTCCATTAGTGATAGGATCAAATGTCCCTGGGTATATACAACTAGCCATCATCGCCACCTTTGGTATAAATTATGCTCAATATTTGCTAGATCAAGCCATTTTCCTATGATAAATTCATATAATTTTTCCAAATTATCAATCTTAGCATAACTTGCTATTACAGGAGGAGCAATGATAACTCCATAGCTAGAAAGTTTAGCCATTTGTTCTAAATTTAAAGTAGAATAGGGCATTTCCCTTACCCCAAGTATGAGTTTTTTACGTTCTTTTAAAGCCACTCCTGCAGCTCTTGTAAGTAAAGTATCATTTATACCACAAGCAATTTTTGCCAAAGTGTTAATCGAGCAAGGTGTGATAAAAGTCGTTTCTATGCCAAAAGATCCGCTTGCTACGCATTGACTAATATCTTCATTATCTAAAAAATTTACATGTTCAAGTTCAAATTTATCTTTTATGTATTGCAAAAAGTCTATATTTTCTAAAAGAGAATTTTCTTTTGTAAAGCTTATTTTTGCATTTTTACTTATAATGGCATAAATTTGCCCTTTTTCTTTTAAATGTTTTAACAATAAAAAGCCAAGTTCACAAGAACTAGCCCCGCTAATACCTACTAAAATTTTTTTCATTTTAGCTCCACATAATTTTTACTAATAACTTTACCATGCACGACTTTTCCATCTTTATTTTTAAGGCGAATTCTTTGGTTTAAATTCCCGCTTTGTAAGGCTTTTAATTCTATTATCATGCTTAAATCCCCATCTTTGATAACCCCGTAAACAGAATCATTTCTTTGTATAAGGGTTTTGGTTTTAAACATATTATATTTTAAAATCATATTTTCTCTTATATTACTTTTGGCTATTAAATTTGCGATTTCATCTTTTTTTAATACACCTTGGGGAGCTTTATCAAAAGGAATTTTTAAAATTTTAAAACTAGCAGGACTTAAATTTTCATTACGCGCAATAGGGCGCGTGGTTTGTAAAACTTCCAATTTTGCCTTTAAAAAATACTTAAAAAATATATTTTTTTTAAACTGCTCTGGAGTTTTAAATTCAGCCTTTACAAAACCATCTGCTCTATCAAAATTATGATTACCTAGTTTTAAAAAAATGTATTGATTAAAATCAGCAGGTAAACTTGATTGAGTGTTAAGATCTAAAGAAATGATTTCTAGTTGCGGATAATTTGTCTTAAATTCTTTAATCAAAGCTAATTTTACTTCATCAAAATTCGAAGCAAAACTAAAAGTATAGAAAAATAAAACTAGAATGATTTGCTTAAAAAACAATACAGCGACCTTTTATAAAAATATATTAATCGTATAATACATTAAAAAAGTTTGATTTTAGTTAAAAGAAGTGGAGCGGGAAACGAGATTCGAACTCGCGACCCCAACCTTGGCAAGGTTGTGCTCTACCCCTGAGCTATTCCCGCATTTTGAAAGTAGAGTGTGATTTTATCAAAACTTTATTTTATTGTCAAGTTTTTAAAATTAAGGAATGTTTTTTGCTTATAGTTATTAAATTTTAAAAAAGGAGTTCTCATGCAAGTAAATGATAAAAATAGTCCGTTAACCCTAAATAATATGACAAAAATCAAAGAAAAAAACACATCTTCAGATGAATTTCAAGCTACACTTAATGCACTTAAAGACAAAGAGGAAAAAGAGTATAAAAAAGATAGCAACAATGCTTTTAGTAATACAGATTTAAATATAGGTTCGATTTCTAAAGATTATGGCGTATATGCTTGGGAGAAATTACGCCAAAGTAAATACCAAAAAAATGAAGAAAAAATTCTAAATAGTCTTTTAAAAATTTAAATGGAGAAAAAAATGAATATTTCTAATAATTTCCAACAATTATTTTCAAATAATCACAAAAGTCAAGACAAAAAAACATCTCTTTATGATTTACCTTTTGATTATTTGATAAAGCAAAATAAAAAATTTGCCGAAGATAAAATGAAAAAATACAAAGAAGAGTTAGTTTTTAACGAAGAAACAAAACAATATGAAAAGAAAATGGTTTTAGATGAACAAAGCTATAAAGAACAAATTAAAATCAAGCTCGAAGAACAAACCAAAGAAAAAGTTAATCAGCAATTAAATAACAAAATAACATCAAAAACAGAAAATTTAAACACTATACAAGGCTCAGATTATGATAACTTAAAACACAGCACAAGCTTTTGGCAGTTTAAAGAAAAGCAAAATCAAAAAGAAGAAAAAACTTTTAATGTATTTTCAGCACCTATATATAATGCTTAAATTTTTAAAACTTTAACTTCTTGATCTTTTGCTAATTTTATATCATCAATTTGCGTGATTAAAATATGCGTGTTTTCACATAAAGGTTTTAGCATACCTGAGCCAAATTTAGTTTCGCTTGGTTTAAAATATCCATCGACTAATTTTCCAAAAGCAAAATCATTTCTTTGGCCTTTGAAATTTAAATCTTTAGTCAATCTTGCTTTATCAAATTCCAAAAGTTCTTTACCATAAAGTAAATTGAGTATATTTTTTGCAAAAATATGCGTTGAAACTAAAGAAGCTAAAGGATTTCCTGGTAGAGCTAGAAAAAGCATATCGCTTTTGCTAAAAAGTTTTACATGCTTACAAAGTTTAGCATTTACTTTTTCAAAAATAGGGCTAAAATCACACTCAAGCAAAGCTTGTTTGATAAAATCAGCCTCACCCACGCTAGCACCACCACTGCTTATAAGCATATCAAATTCTTTATTTTTTAAAAGCTTTTTATATGCATTTAAATCATCTTTTATAAGTCCTAAATACTCAACATCAGCATAATCTTGCAAAATAGCATAAATTCCAAAAGCATTTGCATTATATATGCTGTATTCATCAGCATTTTCCCAAGGTTCTACAAGCTCATCTCCACTTGAAAAAATTCCAACACGCAATTTTTTAACGACATTTAACTCATAAATTCCTTGAGCAGCAAGCATAGCTACCATACCTGAAGTGATTTTTTGCCCCTTTTTAAACAAAAGCTCTCCAAGCTTTGCTTCCTCGCCTTTAAAACGGATAGCATTGTTTTCTTTAGCATTTTTAGCGTTGAGTTTTTCATCTTCAAGCAAAGCTTCTTCAAACATTAAAATGGTATTTGCATTTTGAGGAATTTTAGCTCCTGTCATAATTTTATAGCATTCATTTTTTTCTAAAATATAATCATTTTTATCGCCTGCTAAAATGCTTCCTTTTATTTCTAGTAATTCATTCTTATGTGTATAATTTAGCACATAGCCATCTAGGGC
Source organism: Campylobacter sp. RKI_CA19_01116 (assembly GCF_025771405.1). Taxonomy (NCBI): domain Bacteria; kingdom Pseudomonadati; phylum Campylobacterota; class Epsilonproteobacteria; order Campylobacterales; family Campylobacteraceae; genus Campylobacter; species Campylobacter sp. RKI_CA19_01116. The sequence continues at coordinate 57,329 of NZ_JAKMQF010000004.1, read as the reverse complement.
AGAATTATCAAAAGCGGGTAGGTTTTTTTTCACAAAAACATCTTCATATAAAATACACCCCAAAGCTTGCGTCAAATTTACTCTTTGAAATTCATTTTTTGCTTTGATTTGTTCTTTTAAAAAATCTAAAGTTGCAAAAATATCTCTCATTCTTCAAGCCTTCTTATACTTGCGCCTAGTTTCTTAAATTTTTCTTCTAAATTTTCATACCCTCTATCAAGATGATAAATTCTATGAATTTTACTTGTGCCTTTAGCTGCTAAAGCCGCTAAAATCAAAGCAGAAGATGCGCGCAAATCAGTAGCCATAACATCAGCCCCCAAAAGCTCTTTAGTACCATTTATAGTAGCAATATGCCCGTTTAATCTTATATCAGCTCCCATTCTTAAAAGCTCACTTACATGCATAAAACGATTTTCAAATAATCTCTCATCAATAATACTTGTGCCATTTGCTTTTAAAGCTAAAGCCATAAATTGCGCTTGCATATCCGTTGGAAAGCCTGGGTATTCGCTAGTTAAAATTTCAACTGGTTTGATTTCTTTGGCAGGATTTATACTAATACTATCTTCATTAATATCAAAGCTAAAACCCATTTGCTCTAGCTTTGCCAAAACTGCGCTAAGATGGCTTGCATTGACTTTTTTTAGAGTGATTTTTGAGTTAGTGATAGCTCCTGCACACAGATAAGTTCCTGCTTCAATACGATCAGGAATGATTTCAAAAGGTTTAAATTCTAAAAGTTCTCCACTTGTACCATAAATTTCAAGCTCAGAAGATCCTATGCCTTGTATATCAAGCCCAGCCCTAGCTAAAACCTCACAAAGTTGCACCACTTCAGGCTCTTTAGCAACATTTAAAAGTCTAGTTTTACCATGAGCTAAGGCTGCTGCCATGATGATATTTTCACTACCCGTAACAGTGATTTTATCAAACATCACATCAGCACCCTTAAGCTCTCCACTAGCTACCACATAACCTTGCTTAATCTCAATATTAGCTCCCATTTTTTCTAAAGCTAAAAGGTGCAAATCAATAGGGCGTTGGCCTATAGCACAACCTCCCGGTAAAGAAACTTCACAATTTCCAAATCTAGCTAGTAAAGGCCCTAAGGTAAGTATAGAAGCACGCATTTTACGCACGATGTCGTATTTTGCTATGGTTTTATTTAAATGCTTTGTATTTATTTTTGCAAAATTGTCTTTAAAAGTATAATTTGCTCCTAAATTTTCAAGCAAAGAAAGTAGGGTGCAAATATCTGCTACATTTGGTAAATTTGAAATTTGCACTTCATTTTTAGCTAAAATACTTGAAGCTATCAAAGGAAGTGCAGCATTTTTTGCACCGCTTATTATCACTTCTCCGTTTAATTTTTCAACACCATCAATCTCTAAATAAGTCATTAATTTTCCTTAAAATATATGCATAATGATATAATAATATTTTACTACAAATATTATATAAATTAATAAGATTAAAGGTGTTTTTTGGGAGTTTTTCTAGTCATACTTGGTGGGATATTTTGGGCCATAAGTGGAGTTTTGGCTGAGTATTTGTTTAAAAATCATTATTCTGCTGAATGGGTGAGTTTTTATCGTTTGCTTTTTACCGGCATTATTTTAATAATTTTGGGTGCAAAAAATTTTAAATTAAAATTACTAAAGCAAAAACAAGAACTTAGCTCTCTTTTAATTTTTTCTATCTTTGGTTTATTGATAACTCAATATGGTTATTTTAAAGCTATTTATTATACCGATGCAGGAACTGCCACGATGATACAATACAACGCACCATTAATCATAATGCTTTTTATGTGTTTTAAAAATAAAATTTTACCTAAAAAAATAGAGCTAATCGCTTTGTTTTTAATACTTTTTGCCTTATTTTTACTTATAACAAATGGGGATATTAATGCATTAAAACTTGACATAAGAGGTGTTATTTGGGCTTTTTTTGGAGCTCTTGGAGTGGCATTTTATTCTTTGAGTGCTAGACTTATCATAGCAAAATATGGCTTATTTTTAATCATGGGTTTAGCTAGTTTATTTGCTTCTTTTTTGCTTTTTGTATTATTACAAGGAAATATCCCAAAACATGATTTTTCTTTAAATTCCTTTTTGGCTATGAGCGCGATTGTATTTATAGGCACAATAGGGGCTTTTTGTTTATACTTAAAAGGAGTTGAATTAATAGGGGCTTTTAAAGCTAGTATGATAGCTTGTATAGAACCTGTGGCTGCTGCTTTTATGAGTTTTTTATTTTTAGGAACTATTTATAGTGTGATTGATCTTTTTGCTTTTGCTTTGATCATTCTTAGTGTGTTTTTAAATGCTAAAAAACATTAAAATCATTGCATACTTTGCATAGCTTGAGAAAGTATTTGCATGATTTGGCCATATATACTTTGCATTTGTGCATTTAAACTTTGAATTTGAGAATTAATCATTTGAGCTTTTTGCGGATCTTGACTTGATTGTAATTTTGCATTTAATTCTGCAATTTTAGCTTGTATCTTAGCTAACTCGCTATAAAGCTTGCTTAATTGATCTTCAGATTCACTGTTATTTTGATTATCTTTAACACTTGTTTCAAGCTCTTTCACACCTTGTGTAAACTTAAATTCTATAAAATTCTTATTCTCTTTACTTTCTTTTTCTTCTTTTTGAGTGTTTAAAATATAAGGATTAATTTTACTAGCATAATCATTTATTTGCATGATATATCCTTTCTTTAAGGATATATCGGATTTTTTTATAAAAATTTAAGTTCTATCGTGAAGTTTTTTTGCTACTTCTGCAGCTAATTTTAGTTTTTCATTGTCAAAGTGTGTGTAAATTCTTGAAGTATTTAAACTTGCATGGCCTAGTGCTTCTTGGACTAAAACTAAATCTTTTTGTTTTTTATAAAGTAGGGTAGCAAAAGTGTGTCTTAGCATATGAGCTCCGTTTTTTTGCTTGCGAATTCCTGCTTTAAATAAAATTTGTTCTACTATACGCGAAACATAAGCTTGGGTTAAGGCTTTACCATTGCGATTGACAAATAAAAGTCCATCACAAGAAAGATAATTTACCTTTACATCTTTTAAAAGATGTTCTATAAGCTCTTTTTTAATCATCACAACGCGGTATTTATTGCCTTTAGCTCTAATACGTATGATATAAAGATCATTTTCTTCGCTAATGTCTTTTAATTTTATATTAATAGCTTCACTAACCCTAATTCCTGTAAAAATGATGATTTTAATAATCAAACGATTGCGTATAGTGTTGCTTTTAAAATCTGTATTATCAATAGCATCTAAAAATTTACTCACTTCATCTTCGTTCATATATTCAGGCAGTTTAACTCCTTTAGAACCACTTATACCTGCCCAATTTTTAAGATTAATATCAAAAATATGCGCTTTTTGATCTTCTTCATTTTGTTTATCTAAAAATGCAAAAAAATTAATCACAGCTATGCGATAATTTTTCTTACTCGCATCAGATAAAGAAGCGCTAATACTTGCTAAAATTTCCACTAAAAGCTCTTCATCGATTTGTTTTAGCGAATAAAGCTTATAAAATAACAAATACTCATAAAGTTTTTTCAAAGGATTAAAATACGTATTTACACCACTAAGTCCTGCATTTCTTGCTTTTTTTACATAAGCATCAAGCTCTTGTATATTTTTAACACCCTTGCTTAAGGCTAAATTTACTACAGCCAAAGCTTGAGGGTCTTTTAATTCCTTATTTGATAAAGAATTAAGCTTAAATTTCACATATCTACAAAGCCAAAATAAAAAGGACTTTTCAAAATTTTCTTCACAATCTAGAGGATATTTCATCACTCATTCTCCAAGGCTTTCAAAGTAGCCATTTTTGCATGAATATAAGCACTATCAAATAGCTTTTTAGAGCTTTCTTTTACAATTAAACCAAGTTCAGTACAACCCAAAATTACTCCTTGAGCCTCCGGAAATTGAGTAATCAAATCATCTAAATATTTTTTTGAGTCTTTATTTATAATACCTTTGCAAAGCTCATTAAAAATAATATCATTAAGCTTTAAAATATCATCATTTTTGGGAATAAAAACTTCGATCTTTGAGTTAATTAAAAGTTGTTTATAAAAATCTTCTTGCATAGTGTATTTTGTCCCTAACAACAATACTTTATTGATATTTTGCTCTTGAAGCTCTAAAAGCATAGCTTTAGCTATATGTAATATAGGAATTTGAATGTTTTTTTGTATATTCTCATAACATTTATGCATAGTATTAGTACAAATTAATATAAAATCAACTCCGCATTTTTGCAAAAGTAGGGCATGTTGGGTTAAAATTTCACTTGCTTTTTGCCAATCATTCTTGCGTTGACATTCTTCTATTTCTTCAAAATCAACGCTAGTTAAAACTATCTTAGCGCTGTGTAATTTTCCTAATTTTTCATTTGTTAATTTATTGATTATTTCATAATAGCTAAGTGTGCTTTCATAACTCATTCCACCTATTAAACCTATGGTTTTCAAACTTTTTTTCCTTTAAAATTAATATAAAAATTATAAAAAAATCTTACTTAAAAAATATCAAGCTATAATTATAAAAACAAAATAGGGTGATAATATGTTTTTTAAGAAAAAAACCGCGCAAAAGCAAGCAAACCAAAGCAATACCTCAAAACAAAATAATACTTCAAATGACTTTGCACAAGAAAAAAGACTTTATGAATTTAGAGAAAATATGAAAAAACTTAGCAAAGATGAAAATAGTGCCAAACTTTTAGCAAGACAACTTTCAAGATTAATCCAAAAATCCAAATAAAACCAAAAATTCCATACAAGCTAAACTTTTATATTTATTTTCCTTTTTACTCATCATTTTAGCTTTTTTAGTCTATAAAAATATTTTAACTTAAACTTAATATATATGTAAAATTATATGATAAATAGTAAAATCTTGAAATTATATATATTTTGTATTGAAAACTATAATTTTCAAACTTTTATATTTATCTGTTCTTTCATAAGTAAAATATATTTTAAAATACCTATATTATAGTATTTTAAAGCATTTTAATTTTTGAGTGAACATAACTTATCCATAAAAAAATAAGTATAATTTTTTGAAAAATATTATAAGTTATTTTATGTAGCTATGAAAGACTAAAGATGTATATTTTTTATTTCAACTAAATTTTAGTTTGTATTTTTACTTAAATAAAATTGAAGTTTAAAAATGTAGATTAGTGATTTTCTTGACTTTTAGGATAATCAAAAAACACAACTTCTCCGCTATGTTCTTTTATATCTTTAAATTCTTTTATATCAAATTGCATACATAAAATAGCAGAAGTTGGAAAGTTTTCTAAATCTATATGAGCTAAATATTCACAAAGTTCTTGCAATAAAGGATTGTGCATAATTAGCACTACCCTACTCTCTTTTAATTCTTTTATAAAATTTAATACATCTTCTAAATTACCATCATAAAAGTTTTTTTCTATCTTGATATCTTTTTCTTTTAAAGAAAAGCTTTTGCAGAGTTTTTGCGCTGTTTTTATACAACGCCTAGCAGGACTTGAAATGATACTTTGGGCTTTAAATTCTAAATCTTTAATCCTATAAATCATAGTTTTTAAATCATCTTTTCCACTAGAACTAAGCTCTCGTTGTAAATCTTGTTCGTAGTTTTCTTTTTGAGCCTTAGCATGACGGATAAAATAGATATATTTCATCTTATAACCTTAAATTTACCTAAAACATATCCGCATATAAAGCCAAAAATATGTGCATACCAAGCTATATTTACACCCATAAAAATAGGTACAAAACTCATTAATAATATAGCTACGATAAGTCCTTTAGTGGCGGTTTTATCCAAATATGCATAATATCCCATTAAAACACATATAGCACCACTTGCACCCACTATGTTTACAAAACTGCCATCAAAGCTTAAATACACATAAAAAACACTAAGCAAAGAGCAAAGAATTCCGCCAATTAAGTAAAGCAAAGCAAATTTAAAGCTTTTTAAGTATTTTTCCAGCATAGAGCCAAATTGAAAAAGCACTATCATATTTAAAATCAAATGAGGCCAATTTCCATGCATAAACATTGAGCTTAGAATTTGCCAGTAAAATCCTTGAAAGAAAAATAAATTTAAACCTAAAATAGCATCTAAATTTAAAGATCCAAAATAAAGATAATTCACAAAGACAAATATCACAATATTTAAAGCGATTAAAAAAGAAGCTATCATTACCCTACTTTGTATTTTTAATAATTATAACAAAAAGCTATTTAAATTCTAGCTTACACATAAAATTCACACTAATAAGATACAATATCGTCAAAAAATAAAATAAGGTTAAAAATGAAAAAACTAGCTTTTGCTTTTTTGATCACTCTAAATACCCTTAATGCAGGTATAGTTATAGCACCTGATTCTTTACCGGTAAATATCAAACAATTTATCAAAGATTATTTTAATGCAGAAATAGGCCTAGTAGAACAAGATGGTTATTCTTATGAGATTTATTTAAGCGATGGAAGCGAGATTGAGTTTTCACTTAATGGAGAATTTAAAGAGGCTGAAAATTTTAGCTCGTTAAATTATGCGATTTTACCTTTAACAATACAAAATACCATCAAAAATATCTACCCTAATACAGCAATCATAGAAATAGAAAGAAAAATTTCTTATTATAAAATCAAACTAAACAATCAAATGAAGCTTTACATAGACGATAATGGAACAATTTTAAGACAAAAATTTGATGATTAAATGCTTATTTGATTTTACTCAAATAAGCAAGTTTTGAATTTTTCTTCCAAAAAGGTTTTAATTCATCAAAACTTATAAAAACTTCAACTGCTCCTGTTGAATACGGAGCTATCTCATAAGGTTCCCATATAAAATTTAATCCATCTTTTCTTACTTCAAAAATTTCACTCATTTTAAGTTCTTTAATATCAAATAATTCATTTTCACTGTATAAACTTAAAATCTTTTGCTTAATCATATTCTGAAAATCTTCACTTTCTATTTTTAACTCATTTTTTATATTTATAAGTTTCATATCATCAATACTATAAGTTTTTCTTAAAAAATTAGTCATACCATGAGCGCCACCTTTATATTCATAAATATTTTTTCCTAAAGAGATAATATGCTCATCTTGGTAAAACATATAAGCTTGAGAAAAAAACTCATTATTAGAAATGTTTTCTTTACTCCATTTTTCGAAGCTTTCTTTTGCTTTTTGTTTTAATGAATTTTTATCTAAATTCTCATTAAAGTCATCAATAATTTTATTTAATTTTTCATTTTTACTTGTTAATTTTAAAATATCCTCACTAAAGTCAAATTCTATAGTTTTATTAGCATCTAGTTGTTTTTGTTCTTTAAGTGATAGCTGATTAATCATCGTATTTGTCTTGCTGGCTAAAAAACTAAATTCTTTTTTTACTTCATCTATTTTACATAAAGCATCAAATTTATTTTTATGCATATCTTTTAAAACGCAAATTCCAAAATCTGCTATATCTATATAATACTCATCATTCTTAGCACTACCCCAAAAACTGTATTGTTTTTGTTTTGTTTGGACAAAACCATAACTAGTGTTACTTTTAATGGAACTATATAAGTGAATATCAAATTCCTTTCCTTTTAAAATATTTAATGTAAATGTATTTTCATTATATGCATATAAACTCACACATAAACCTAAATTTAATATTATTTTTTTAATCATTCAATCCCCTCTTCTTGTGTTCTTATAATTAAACTTTTTGGTAGTTTAAAATACTCAATCCATTCTTGTTCTTTTTGTCTCATTTGTCCTTGATCTACCTCATGATCATAACCTTGCAAATGAAGCATAGCATGTATAAAAAGCAATGCCATCTCTTCTTCGTTGCTGTGTTTATATTCCATTGCTTTTTTACTTACTTCATCTAAATTTATCACAATACTGCCAAGCAAATTTTCACAATTTTGCACTAAAGGAAAAGACAAAACATCTGTAGTTTTATCTACTCCTCTTTGGTTAAGATTAATTTCATGCATGGTTTTTTCATCTACTAAAACAAGTTCTATATTTTGATCACTCATTTTTTGAGCAATTTTTTCAAGAAAAGAAATATCCATTTCTTCTTCGCAAAAAATCATTATTATCCTTTTGATTTTATAATTTCAAATTATATCAAAATTAAGGAAAAGTATGAAAAAAGCTCTTTGTATTATAAGTGGTGGTATGGATAGTACTTTATGTGCATATTTAGCCAAAAAAGAAGGATATGAAATCATTGCTTTGCATTTTGATTACAATCAACGCACCATGCTTAAAGAAAGAGAATGTTTTAATAAAATTTGTGAAAAACTTAATATAAAAACAAAATATATTTTAGATGTTTCATTTATAGCAAATATTGGTGGTAATTCTTTAACGGATTTAAATTTAGAAATTCCTAAAGAAAAGCTACACGAAAAAGAAGTTCCAAATACTTATGTTCCTTTTAGAAATGGCATTTTTTTATCTATTGCAGGAGCCATAGCTGAAAAAGAAAAATGCGAAAGTATTTTCATAGGAGTAGTACAAGAAGATAGCAGTGGTTATCCTGATTGTAGTGCAAATTTCATACAAAAAGCAAGTGAGTTTATCAATGAAGGCACAACAAAAACTTGTAATGTTACAATTAAAACCCCATTAGTTCATCTAAGCAAAGGACAAATAGTTGAATTAGCCTTAAAAGAAAAGGTAGCCTTAGAATACACTTGGTCTTGCTATGAAAGAGAAGATAAAGCTTGTGGTAAATGTGATAGTTGTTTATTAAGATTAAAAGGTTTTAAAGAAGCCCATATGAAAGATTTTATAGAGTACATTTAAAATTTACTTTCATTTTATTTTTGTTTGTATAATAGATTTTACAAATTAAAAAAGGAGAATTAATGAAAAAAATACTACTTGGTTCATTTTTAGCTGCTTCAATTTTAGCAAGCAATGCTTTAAGTAAAGAATTTATTCTAGATAAAGCTCATACAAATGTAGCTTTTAAAATCAAGCATTTACAAATTAGTAATGTAAATGGAAATTTTAAAGACTATGATGCAGTGGTTGATTTTGATAGTACTAAATTTGAATTTAATAAACTTCAAGCAAATGTAAAAGTTGCTTCTATAAATACTGAAAATAAAGCAAGAGATGCCCATTTACAACAAGATGATTTTTTCAAAGCAAAAACTCACCCAAACATCACTTTTACTATGAGCAAATATGAAAAAATTTCTAATGAAAAAGGTAAGATGTATGGCTCTTTAAATATTGCTGGTGTAAGTAAAGATATTGTTTTAGATACTGAAATTGGTGGGGTTATTAAAACAGATAGTGGTAAAGAAAAGGCGGGATTTACTTTACAAGGACAAATTAAAAGAAGTGATTTTAAATTTGCTCCAGATACCTCTAGCTTGACACTTAGCGATGAAGTGCAAATAAATATAGAAGCAGAAATTAACGAAAAATAATTTAAAAAGCATTTTACATTAAAGTAAAATGCTTTAACTTAATTTATTTAGCTAACCAACCTTCTTTTTCCCATACTTTTTGCGCTTCTTTGCTTTGTGTAAATTCTATAAATTCAGTTACTTTTGGATTTTTTAAACCTTTTTGTGTTGGTACTATTTCAGCAGCTCTATAAATAATTGAGTTTTTATCTGCTTTTATAAATTTATTTTCTTTCTCACCAACTGCTTTAATCCAATGTGTCCAAATAATTAAAGCATCGATATTTGGATTATTTTTCCACTCATCAACTGCTGCTTTTGAATTCTTAGCATACACTTTGATGTTTTTTCTAAGTTTTTCTAGGTTTTCGATTTTTCCTGTTTTTAAAGCCATATCTTCATACAAGCCAACCTGCCCTGCTCCATCAACTACCATAACATTAACACCATCTTTTAAAAGGTCTTCAAATTTTTTAATTTTTTTAGGGTTATTAGCTCTTACTATCATACCTGATCCTCTAGCATTTAAAACCTGAACATCTTGTATTTTGATTTGTTTTGACATAGCTTTAACAAATCCATCCATCATAGATGTGTTACCAGAATAAATGATATCAGCATCCATTTTGGCTTGTTTGATCCATTTAGGTGTTGGCCCTGCATTAACGATAACTTTTTCTCCGCTTTTTGCCTCAAATTGTTTAGCAAGTTCTTTTAAAACAGGAGCTGGACCGCCTGGGCCATAAACTAAAATTTCAGCATTCAATGCAGCTGCAGCAAATAAACTTAAAAATAAAAATTTTTTCATATTTTTCCTTTAAATTAATAAAATAAAATTAGAAATATAGCTTTTTAAAGTATATATTTTTTTAATCAAATAAATTAATATTTTTTTCATAGACAAAAAAACATTCTAAAAAGTCTTCTATGTTTTCTTTTATCAAGCAATATCTAAAGTCAAGAAAATTTTTTAATTCTTTTAAATTTGTATAAGAAAAATCACAAAATAAAGAATTTTTTAATGCGGTTTTAAAACCCTTAGTGTCTTGAAGTTTTTGTGCTATAAAGTCAAAATCCTCATCATTTTCCACGAGTAAAATCACCCTAGAGCTACCTCCAAAAACACAAATTTCATTTTTTGAGTTTAAAAAATAGGCTTTAAAAAGTTCTAATTTTTTATCATTAAAACTAAAGGGTAATTTTTGACTTTCTATAAATTCAATAAAACTAGCAAAAATATCTGCATAAAAAAATGCAAATTTTAAATCTTTAAAATACAAATTTTTACAAAGTAAGCTCGTTTGAAATAAAGATTTTGAGCCTAAAATTTCATATTTACAAGCTTTTAAGGTATGAAAATTTGATTTTAATTTTAAAATAAATTTTTCATCATCAGAACAAAAGAAAGTTTTTTCTTTAGAATTTTTTAAAAGATCAAAATCTAATAAAATATTTGAATTTAAGACTTTAAAATTAAAGGCTTTTGCAAATTTTAATTCTACATGATTGCAATATATAAATTCATAAGATTTTTCTTCACATAAAAATCTAAAAAGCCTAAAAATAGCTTCTTCAAGATCATCAACTTGAAGATAAAACACATCTTTATCTTCAAGATTTAATTTCTCCTCGCTTACTATAACATAAGCTCCAAGTTTTATAGCAAAACTAGCTTGTTCATTATTCTTAGCAAAAAATACACTTGCTTGTTTGACTTTGTTTAAATCTATACTAAAATCATAAACACTAGAAGTTGCTCCATAGTTTAAAACTTGAGCATTAATAAGCTCAATAAAATTAGAAATATTCATCTAGCCTATTAAAGCTCCATTTTCGATAAAGCTTTGTGGGCTAATTAAAACTAATTTACCATTTTTTTCTGCACTTAAAATCATACCTTGGCTTTCATGGCCAAAAATTTTAGCTTTTTTTAGATTGGTAATGACACAAACTTGCTTACCTATTAACTCACTAGCTTTATAAAATTTAGCAATACCCGAAAGCACTTGTCTTAGTTCGCCATTTTCAAGTTCAAGTTGAAATTTTAAAAGCTTTTCACTGCCTTCTATATTTTGACAATCTTTTACTAGTGCTACTTTAATTTCAATTTTTTTAAAATCATCAATTTTAATTTGAGCTAAACTTGGCTTCTCTTCTACTTTTTCTTCTTTTTTGTTTTCTTGGGTTAATTCAACTTTTGGAAATAAAGCTTCACATGCACTTGATTTTAAATCGCATAATTGATTATTTAAAATTAGTTTTTGATAGTTTTCGTTTGAAATTTCAAAATTTAAAGCTTTGGCGATTTTTAAAGCTGTTTTTGGCATAGCAGCTGAAAGTAAAATAGTAACTTTTGTTAAAATATTAGCACATAAAGCTACTAAGGCATTAGCTTTTTGCATTTGATCATTTTTAATTAAATTCCAAGGCTCATACCTACTAATACTTAAATTTGCTAAAGATAAAGCCTTAAAAAGCTCTTCTAAATAGCGATTTGGCTGGATATTTTCTAAAGCATTGATTGCATTATCTAAATACTCTTTACATTCATTTAATTCTTGATTAAAATACAAATTCACATCTTTACAATCAATAATATTTTGAGAATACTTAGCACTCATACCGATAATTCTGTTTAATAAATTTCCAAGCTCATTGCTTAATTCTGCATTGATTCTAGTGATTAATGCTTTTTGTGAAAAATCCCCATCATTGCCAAAAGGAACTTCTCTGAGTAAAAAATATCTAAAAGCTTCTAAACCAAAAGTATCTGCTACTTCTTTAGGTGCTACTACATTACCTTTAGATTTGCTCATTTTTTCACCATCTTTAGTCCACCAGCCATGTGCTGCTACAAATTTAGGCAAAGGGAGTTCTAAACTCATCAAAAACGCAGGCCAATACACTGCATGAAAACGCAAGATATCCTTACCTACAAAATGAATATGAGCAGGCCATAGATCCATATTTTTATCATCAAGTCCATAACCCAAAGCACTCACATAATTCATCAAAGCATCAAGCCAAACATACACCACATGTTTTTCATCATTTAATTCTTTTGGAAGCTTTATACCCCATTCAAAACTTGTTCTTGTAATAGAAAGATCTTTTAAACCACCTTCTACAAAGTGGATTAATTCATTGGCCTTATTTTTAGGTAAAATCGGCTCTTTTTCTTTATACCATTTAAGAATTTGATCTTGATATTTAGAAAGCTTGAAAAAATAACTTTCTTCTTTTAAAAGCTGTGTTTTTTTACCACAATCTGGACAATGACACTCATTTACAAGCTGAGTTTGGGTAAAATAGCTCTCACAAGAAACACAATAAAAGCCTTCATAAGTTCCTTTATAAATATCACCTTTATCAAACATTTTTTTAAATGCTTTTTGTACGCTTAATTTGTGATTTTCATCTGTAGTTCTAATGAAATAATCATAAGAAATCTCAAACTCATCCCAAAGTTTTTTAAATTTAGCACTAATTTCATCTGCATATTCTTTAGGGGTAAAATTTCTAGCACTAGCAGCTTGCTCTATCTTTTGGCCATGTTCATCTGTACCTGTTAAAAAGAATGTTTTTTCTCCTTGCAAGCGATAAAATCTAGCCAAAGTATCTGCTATAATCGTAGTGTAAGCATGACCAATATGAGCCACATCGTTTACATAATATATCGGAGTAGTAATATAACGCATTTTAAACCTTTAATTAAAAATCAAATCCACCTTCTTTACCTTTAGACATACTCTTATAAACTGCATCAATATACTCTTTTCTTAAAGAGCACTCAAAAATCATAGAGCAAGGTAAACAAGATTTTAAGTTTTTATCATTTTGACAAGCTTGAAGTTCGTTTTTTTTAACTTCTAAAGCTAGTTCAAATTCATCTTTAACTTCAGTCATTAAAGCCCTTTATAAGCTTGTTTTAGTTTTTCAATTTCATATTTTGAGCCCAAAAAGCATGGTGTACTTGCATGGATTTTTTCAAATTCTAAATCAAGTAAAGAGTTATTTTCTCCATTAGTAGAAAGCCCTCCTGCTTTTTCAAAAATAAAAGCAAAAGGAAATACCTCAAAATATGCTCTTAATTTTCCATTTGGTGCATCGCTTGTTGCGGGATATGAAAATAATCCTCCACCTTTGAGTAAAATTTGGTGTAAATCACTCACCATAGCACCTGAATATCTTAAGCGATATCCTTCATCAAATAAAGCTTTTATAAAAGCTCTATGAGTATTTGACCAATTTTTTTGTGTCCCACCACTTGCATTTAATTTGCCTTTTTCGTTTAATTTTAAATCCTTAACAAAAATAAATTCATCATTTTCATTTAACCTATAAAGCTTAGGAGTATCTATGCATACTATAAGCTCTAAACGCACACCATAAATAGCATAAACTGCCGCTTTTAGATTTTTTGCACTAGCCTTTTGCTCATAAATAGCAAAAATAGAACCTATAGCAAAATTCACATCTACCAAAGATGAGCCATCTAAAGGATCATAAGCAACAACATATTTTTCATTTTTATTAATTAATAATTGCTCTTGTTTTTCCTCACTAATTAAGCTTTTTATACCTTTGCTTTGCTTTAAAATTCTAGTGATAATCTCATCGCTTTTTACATCAAGTTTTAATTGATTATCTCCAGTGGCATTTTGAGAAGTAGTATAATCAAAATCTTTTAAATATCTAAGTTCTTTTGAAATTTCAATCACTGCTTTTTGTATATCGTTAATTAATTCTTGCATATTTTACCCCTATACTTTTTTTGAATTTTTTAATATAAAATCACAAATACTTTCTAAATCATCCAAATAAAGCCAAGTTAAATTTTTATTTTCAATTTTATCATAGCTTGCAATAGCCTTAGAATAAGCAAAATAGCTCTCATCTACTTCTTTGCAAAAAACACTAATTCTTGGCATATCTAAGGTTTTTAAGCCCTCTATAAATAAAAAATCAAATTCCCCTAGTTTGGAAATAGCTTCATCTAAAGTACTTGGAGAATGTGTAAATAAAGTTGTCCTTGTAGGGCTTAAAACCATTACATCAGCACCACTTTGAAAAAATTTAAAACTATCTTTTTTTGCTATATCAAAACTTGCTTTATCTTTTGGATCATGTTTTATAATACATACTTTATAATTTTGCTCCATAAAATATTTAGCAACTTGAGTTATTAAAGTTGTTTTACCTGAATTGGAAGGCCCACTAAAAGCCATTGCTAATCTTTTCATAACTTCCTTAAATCAAAGAAAATAAACAAAATTATATCTTTTTAAAAGTTAAAAGCTTATAATTATAAAAAAATTAGGAATAAAATATGAAAAAAATTTATATGATTATTTTTTTAACACTTATTTTTACTGCATGTTCAAATAAAACCCAAGAGCAAAGTGAAATCGATTTAAAAAGTCAAACTCTTATGTATGCACAAAAAATCAATTTTAATTATAAAGATAATAGAGTAGTAGCTTTGTTAAGTTATCTAAATCCTGTATTAGATGAAAAAAGTCAAAAAGAAGTTTTTGTACTTAGTTTTTTACCAAATATCAATATCAAACAAGAACAAATTTCAATACTCATAGATGGAGAAAAAACTAACTTAAAAGCCTTAGATAAAAATGATGAATTGTTTAAGTATATCATCAAAAGTGATTATGCAAGTTATTACAAAATCACCCTTGATGAGTTGGTACAAAAACCTATTTTAAAACTTGATTTGTGTTTTGAGAATCAGTGTTTTGAGTTAAAGTTTCAAAAAATTTCGAAATCGGTGTATTATCGTTCAGAAGATGCAAATACACAATATAATTAGCTAAAACTTTTTTAGCATACACCCTACTTTCTGCATAAGGAACTAGTTCCATAGATAAAAATGGCTCGTACTTTCCCGCTCTAAACATATCTTCTCTTTTGAGCATTCTAGTAGTAAATCCTATACCTCCATTATAAGCATATGCCACAAATACCGGAGAATTAAGTTTAGATTCTAAATAATCTAAATGATGATTTGCAAAAGTATAAGCTGTTTTTGGGTCAAAAAGCATATCTTGGTCAAAATTTGGAATTTGCAATTCTTTATTGCCTATATGATTAGCTAAAAATGGAATAAATTGCATAATACCCAAAGCATAAGAGGTTGAAATAGCTGTTGGGATAAAACGGCTTTCTTGTCTAGCTAAAGCTAAAATCATAGCCTTTCTTTGCGTAGAATAATCTTTTAAATACTCAAAATAAGGCATAATAAAATAATGTTTTTTAAAACCCTCAGCTCTTTCTTTAATATAAGCATAAATAGCGATATTTTCTTTAGTATAAAAATCTTTTGCAAGCTTTTCTAGCTCATTAGGAGTACCTTTTGCAATTTCTTTTGCAAGTTTTTGCCAAGCAAAAGGATCTTTCATATCAAAATCATTTTTTTGTTTTTTTGGACTTAATTCTTCTATTTTAGGCAAAGGCAAGCCCTTTAACTCCCTTGCATAAAGACTATAAATATTTAAAGAATCACTTTGAGCAAGCTCATCAAGATACTTTTTATCTTGAGTGATTAAATAAATCCAAAAATTTGCATTATCTACTAAAGGCTTACTTTTAAAAGTATCTTTTGCTACTTGGAAAAATTCCAGTGCTTTTTTATCATCATTTTCTAAAATAGCATTCACACCTAAGTAAAAAGCATTATCTTGAAAAGTTAAATTTGCATCTACATTAACCAAAGATTTTCTTATCAATGGACTTTTTTTCTTAATGATGATTTCTTTTACAAAATTTGTAAATTCTTTTTCTTTTACTAACTCATCAACAAAATCTTTTTCTAAGAAAAAATCCTTTTTAACTTTTAAAAAGCCATAAATTTTATAAAAATTTGCACTATCATAATTTAAAACCGCATAACTTAGAGGATCTTTAGCATTAAAAGCTTCTAAAAGCTTTACTAAATTTGGGTTATCCTGTGGAATAATTTTTTTCATCTCATTACGCGTTGAAGTATTAAGATCTTGTATAAAAGTTAAACTGTTTAATCTTATAAGCTGACAAGTAGCATTAGCATCTAAGATATTTTGCGCATTAAATTTATAACAAACTTCATATTCTTTATTATATCCCAAAGGTGGAATGATCGTTTCAATAGCATTTTTAATACGCCCTGCATAACGATAAATATGCTCTTTTAAACCTTCAACTTCTTCTTTTTTAAATTCATTTTTTTCTAATAAACGATATAAATAATAATCCTTAGCTAAAGAATTTGGTTTTTGCTCTAATTCTTTATAAGAATACATAGCACTATTTGCAAAAACTACTCCAGCTAAGAGTAATACCACACTTTTTTTCAACACTTATAAACTTCCTAAAATTAAATTTGATAAAAATATTTGTATAAATTTAAGCCCTAAAATAATAATCAAAGGTGCTAAATCAATACTTCCTATAGTAGTAGGGATAAATCTTCTTACAAAAGCATAAGCAGGATTAGTTAAACGATATAAAATTTGTACTATAGGATTATACGGATCAGGCCTTACCCAAGAAATTAAAGCAGCAATAATTACAATCCATACATAAATTTCAATCACTAAAGAAAAAATTTGCACCAAAGACACAATCAAACTTGTTCCAACTCCCATTTTACTCCTTTATAATTTCTTTAATAAAAGGCTTGATTAAAGTATAAATTTCACTCATTTCAGGTCCGTGAGTAACCCCTGTTAATACTAAACGCAAAGGCATAAAGAAATTTTTACCTTTTAAATTTGTTTTTTCCATTAAAATCTTTTTGAACTCATCATATTCTTGAGGTAAATCCAAATCTTTTAAAATCTCTTTAATCAACTTACACTCATTTTCAAATTCATTATAATTTTTGACTGCAAAAATAGCTTGTATTTTTTCTTTTATCTCATTTAGCGTGCTAGCTTCTTGAGTATAAAATTTTGCAAGCTCTGCTACATCTTTGCCTAAATTTAACAAAGAATTTAATTTATCATTATCAAGCATTTTTATATGCTCACGGTTAATTTGCATCAAGCGCTTAGTGTCAAATCTAGCAGGAGATTTTGAAACTTTTTTCAAATCAAACCATTCTATAGCTTCTTCTAAAGTAAAAATCTCTTTTGGAGTTTTATTACCTAAAAGGATTAAATAATTTGCAATAGCACTTGCTAAATATCCATTATCAAGCATCCATTTTACACTAGAATGAGCCTCTCTTTTACTCATTTTAACACCTTCTTCATTTAAAATGATAGGTAAATGTGCATAAGTCATGCTTTTATCATAACCCAAACTTGCTCTAATATGCTCTTGCTTAGGAGTATTTGAAACATGATCTTCTCCCCTTATAATACAAGTAACGCCTTCTAGCATATCATCAACCGCACAAGCAAAATTATAAGTTGGGGTTTTATCCGCTCTCATAATCACAAAACTATCAATATCTTCAGGATTAAAACTAATCTCGCCTTTAATATAATCAGTAAATTTCATTTGAGATTGAGGTTTTTTAAGACGAATTACAAAAGGTTTTTCACAATTTAACACATCAATATCTGCTAATTTTTCACAAGTGCCATCATATCTATATGCTTGATTTTTACTTTTAGCTAATTCCTTTTTATGCGCTAACTCATCCTCAGTACAAAAACAAGCAAAAGCTTTTTTTTCACTTACTAGCTTTAAAGCCATTTGACGATGAAATTTCAAATTCTCACTTTGTACATAATAATGCTGCCAAGTTATACCAAATTCTTTCAAAATAGCTTTTATTTCCTCTTCTTTTCCAGCAATATTTCTAGCATTATCCGTATCTTCAATACGCAAAATAAAATCTGTATTTTCTTGTCTTGCTTTAATATAATTAAACAAAGCTGCTCTTAAATTTCCAATATGCATATCTCCAGTAGGCGATGGTGCAAACCTATACATTATTTATCCTTTTAAAACTTTTTTATCATTATACAATTAAATACTTGCTATTTATTTTAAAAAAACAAAGTTCACACAAAATTCACTCAATATTTATATGATTTCACAAATAATTCAATTTAAAGGACAAAAAATGAAATTAAAAATAGCTTTAATGGCATTAGCTCTAGCAAGTTGTGTTTTTGCAAGAGATATGGTTGTAGGTATAAATGCTTTACCAGCAAATTCTAAAAATTTTATACAAAAACACTTTACAGGCTCAAACATAGCTTTAGTTAAACAAGATATTGATAGTTTTGATGTTTATTTGGACAATGGAACTGAACTTGAGTTTTTCATCAATGGAGATTGGAAAGAAATTGATGCAAAATACAGACCAATTGATACTTCTTTTTTAAGTCCAAATGTTTTAGCAACGATTAAAAAAATGCATCCAAATGCAAGTATAATTAAAGTTGAAAAAGAAATTCAAGGTTATAAATTTAAACTAAATAATATGATGGAAATTTATACTGATGTAAATGGAAATTTCTTAGGACAAAAATTTGATGATTAAAGATTAAGCTAAGCTTTTGCTTAGCTTTTATAAGAATTTAGAGCAAGCTCTTGTATATTATAATTAGCAACTCTCTCATAAGTAAAGCCTTTTTTCTCTAAAAAATCAAGTAAAATTTTCTCCATTTTTTCTAAAGCATTCAAAACTTCTTTTGAAAGTTCAAAACTCAATGGTTCTATGCGCTTTGGCACACAGGCTAAAATTTGAGTTTTAGGCAAATCTCCCATAAGCTCCATGTATTGTAAAGTTTGAAGCATTTCAACCTCATGTGCACTACCACTCCAATTAACTTTTTTGGGCATTGCATCATAAGGAAAGAAAAAAATATCTCCGATCTTAGCATCATCTGCTGCAATACAATCAATCACAACCATTTCATCATATTCAGCTATAATATAGCTAAGTTGCAAAGCCAAAGTTCCACCATCTACAAAGCTCACTGAGTCTTTTTCGTGATAAAACTTATAATTTTTTTCTAAAAGTTTGCAAAGATGAACGCCTAAGCCCTCATCTGCAAACATAATATTACCAATGCCTAAGATTAGAAGTTTCAATGATTTTCTCTTACAAATTTATAACCACTAAAGATAGCATCTAAAGCACCATCTTTACCTTTAACTGAGTTAAATACAGCCATATAAATATGCACTGGAACAAAAATCAACACAACCCACATTAAAATTCTATGGTAGGTTCTAACATCAGCTAATCCACCTAACATTACCTCAATAGGTCTTAAGATATTGTATAAAAATCCTCCTAAGCCTTCATGATATACATGCATATAAAGGATCAATCCCGTTAAAATAAGCCCAAACATAACAAGATAAAA
The DNA here is from genome assembly GCF_025771405.1 of Campylobacter sp. RKI_CA19_01116. NCBI lineage: Bacteria > Pseudomonadati > Campylobacterota > Epsilonproteobacteria > Campylobacterales > Campylobacteraceae > Campylobacter > Campylobacter sp. RKI_CA19_01116. The sequence continues at coordinate 37,517 of NZ_JAKMQF010000004.1, read as the reverse complement.
GAAAAAATAAGTTGCAAATTGCAAAGGATTATATACACCTTGTAAATGCGGGTGCTTTCCTAAAAAAATGTAAAATTTAACCTGATCTATCCATAATTTTACATTAAAAATATCTTTGATACTTCTTCTTTCATTTGCACTTTTTGGATCAAAAAAGAACAAATATGTTTTAAAAAGCACACAAGCTATCATGATAAAACCAAAAATTTGGTGTACCATGCGATATTTTGCCTGCATAAATAAAGTTGGTTCAGATGAAATAGATGGAGATTGAAACACATAAGAAATATAATATCCAGTCCCTACTAAAATCACGATCGCAACTGCTCTTAACCAATGTGTAAAACGAAGGCCAATACTAAATTCGTATTCAGCCTTTCTGTTTGATTTTAAGGAATGTTTAGAATCCATACTAAAGTCCTTTCCTTATAAATTTACATTTACTTTATACTCGCTAAGATTATTGCCTTTAGTATCCATTACATGCACAGCACATGCTATACAAGGATCATAAGAATGAATAGCTCTTATTACCTCTAAAGGCTGTTTAACATCAGCTAGTTTCATACCGATAAGACATTGCTCATAGCTACCACCTACTCCATTTGCGTCTTTTGGACTTGCATTCCAAGTAGAAGGTACTACCGCTTGCCAATTTTCAATTACACCATTTTTAATTCTACACCAATGACTCAACGCACCGCGAGGCGCACTTCCCATAAATCTACCTTTGTATTCTTTGTTTTTATCAATTACATAAGTAGCACAAGTGCTTTCATCTGTTTTTAAATTTTCAACCAAAGAATTAAATGCTTTTAAACCATGATCAGCAATGATTTTAGCTTCAATCGCTCTAGCACCCGTTCTTCCTAAAGTACTCATAAGTGCTTTAACTGGTAAATTCGTAGCTTTTAAGAACGAATCAACTGCTTCTACTACGATTTTATTACCCTTAGCATAATTAACTAAAATATTTGCTAATGGTCCAACTTGCATAGGTAAATTTTCATATCTTGGAGCTTTAATCCAGCTGTATTTACCTTTGGTATCAAATACCTTACTATGAACCATATTGCCTTTATCATCAATACTTTCACCATCAACTAAGCCTGTATAGTTTGGATTGGTTTTACCATCATAAGGATGTAAAGCTTCATTGTCTGCATACCAAGCTCTTGTAGCTTCTTCGGTGATTTTAGCTTCATCTACTTCTTCAACCTTACTCAAATCACCATTTCTAATAATACCACCTTCAAACAACCACTCATCACTTGAAACTTGGAATTCTCTTTCGGTATAGAAGTTATTTACTCCTACATCATTTAATACGCTTGCTTCTTTAGAGTAAGCTTTTGCTGCCATGATTAAATCCGGATAATAAGCACGATTAATAAAATCAGCTACTTCTTGGAATTTAGTCATATATTCAGCCATTCTTGATGGATTTAAAAGATCCATAACACAAGTCACACCACCTACTGTTAGGCTTTGTGGATGAGGATTTTTAGCACCAAAAATTGCCATAGCTTGAGCTATTGTTCTTTGAATTCTTAAACATTCTAAATAATGTGAAAGTGCAATAAGGTTTTGCTCAGGAGTAAAGCGATAAGTTGCGTGTCCATAATAAGCATTTGCAAATGGTCCAAGATTTCCTTTATCTACAAAGGTTTTTAGTCTTTGTTGTACTTCTAAAAGTTTATCTGCACCTGTTGCATAAGGCATATCAGTGTATTTAAATGCTTCATCGCTTGCTTTTTTTACATCAGCACTTAAAGCACTTACAACATCAACAAAATCAAGCCCATGAAGTTGATAAAAATGCACCACATGATCATGCATATATAAAGCTGCATTCATTAAAGTTCTAGTTAAAACTGCGTTTAATGGTGGAGTAATACCTAAAGCATTTTCTACCGCAATAATCCCTGCTCTATAGTGTGAAAAAGTACAAACACCACAAATTCTTTGAGTTAAAAAGCCTGCATCTCTTGGATCACGACCTTTTACAATAGTTTCTAAACCTCTCCATAGAGTTGATCCTGAATATGCTTCTTTAATGACATTATTTTCATCAACCACCACTTCAACTCTTAAGTGTCCTTCTATTCTAGTAAGTGGATCTATAATAATTCTTTTTGACATTCTTAATCCTTATTCTTTTCTAATGAAGCAATCACAGCATGCGCAGCAACAGCAACACCTGTTACACAAAGCACACCTATACCTATTTTATCTGAAATACTATCCGCACCCAAGCCATAAACAGTATCAAATAACCTTCCTGCCATCACTTCTTCAAAAGGCCCCATAGTATCCCAAAAATCCGGTTCAGAACAACCTATACAACCATGTCCAGCTTGTACCGGCCATGAAGTATGTTGATTAAATCTTTCTTTTGAGCAGTTATTAAAAGTATAAGGTCCTTTACAACCTACCTTATAAAGACAATATCCTTTTTTTGCCCCTTCATCACCAAATTGTTGCACAAACTCACCCGCATCAAAGCGTCCTCTTCTTTCGCAAAGATCATGAATTCTTAATCCATAAGCCCATTTTGGTCTATTATAAGCATCAAGCGCTGGCAATGTTTGATACAATATATAATGAATCACATTACCTATAATGTTTTTCTCGCTTGGAGGACAACCTGGAACGTTAATAACTGTTTTATTTGTAACTTTACTTAAACTCACAGCATTACTTGGATTAGGTCTAGCAGCTTGAATACCACCAAAAGCTGAACAGGTACCTATAGCAAAAATAGCCAAAGCATTATCACAAGCTTGTTGTGCTATTTGTTTTCCTGTTTTACCGTGCGGTCCTATAGTTAAAAAGTTTTCTGTAGCGCCTGTTGGTATACCACCTTCTACCATTAGGATATATCTACCTTTGTATTTTTCCATAGCAGCTTCAAGATTATGCTCAGCTTGCCAACCTGCTGCACCCATTATAGTTTCATGATATTCTAAAGAAATATGATCAAAAATTAAACTATCAATAGTAGGAGCATCACTTCTTAATAAACTCTCAGAACATCCTGTACATTCAGCCATATGAAGCCAAATCACTGGAAGTCTATCACTAAGCTCAGCAGCTCTTGCAACTACTGGAGTAAAGCTAGCAGGTAGTGCCAAAAATGCAGTCATTGCACTAGCCCATTTCATAAAATCTCTTCTTGAAAAACCTGATTGTTCTAAGGCTTTAGAGATAGAAATCTCATTTTTCAAAAGAGGAAGTTTTTCTAATGCGTCTAAACGGCGATTAAAAATATCTAAATCACTCATTTGTTGTTCCTTAAATATAGAAATATCATTAAAGATTTTAAAACATTTATTGTTAAGAATAGATAAAAAATAATATTTTTTTAAACAAATATACGAAGTATTTACAATTTAATGTTAATAGGATAATTTTACTCTAAAATAAGCAAGTATTGCACTTGCTTATTGTTTAATAATGACAATCTCATCATCTTTAGAATCTATAATAATCTCATCATTTTCATTTAATTCATCCGATAATATCATATCACTTAATTTATCTTCTACCATGTCATATAAGGCTCTTTTTAATGGTCTTGCGCCAAAATCTACATCAAAACCAACCTTTGCTATTAACCTAGCAGCATTATCACTCAAACTTGCCTTGATACCTCTATTTTCAAGACTTTTTTGCAAGGTATTAAAAAGCAATTTAACTATTTTTTCAGCTTCACTTTCTCCCAAAGGATTAAAAGTAATGATATCATCTAAACGATTTAAAAACTCAGGTCTAAAAAAGCTTCTAAGGGCTTCTTTGATAGCTTTTTCTCTTTCTTCGCCCTTTAACTCCATAATAAAATTTGCACCTATATTAGAAGTTAAGATAATAATAGTATTAGTAAAATCAACCGTTACGCCTTTACTATCTGTAGCCCTACCATCATCTAAAATTCCCAAAAGTATATTAAATACATCCTTATGGGCTTTTTCTACTTCATCAAATAAAATCACACTATAAGGCTTTCTTCTAACAGCTTCGGTTAATTCCCCTCCTTCTTCATGCCCTATATATCCTGGAGGTGCACCTAAAAGTCTTGATATGCTATGTTTTTCCATAAATTCACTCATATCAAAACGCACCATAGCTTTTTCATCATCAAATAAAAATTTAGCCAAAGCTTTAGCACTTTCTGTTTTACCTACCCCAGTTGGCCCTAAAAATAAAAAGCTTCCTATAGGCTTAGTTGCTTGATTTAGCCCTGCTTTATTACGTTTAATAGCTCTAGCCAAGGCACTCAAAGCCTCATCTTGTCCTACGACGCTTTCTTGTAAATACTCTTGAATGTGTAAATATTTTTGCTTTTCAGAAGTAAGCATTTTTTGCACACTAATACCTGTCCATTTACTTAAAATACCAGCTACTAAATCCTCATCTACTTGGTTTTTAAGTAAAACTCCTTCTTGGGTCATTTGTTTCCATTTTTCCTCTAAATTTAATACCTCTTTTTCGCACTCTAAAATTTTGCCATATTCTATTTCAGCAGCCTTTTGGAAATCTCCTTTATTTTTAGCTAAAATAGCTTCATTTTTTAAAGTATCGATTTCTTTTTTCTTTGCACTTATGCCATTAAATACTGCTTTTTCATTTTCAAATTTAGCATTAAGTTTGATTTGCTCTTCTTTTAAATTTGCTAATTCTTTTTTAATCTCTTCTAATCTTTTTTCATTAGTTTCATTTTCTTCCATTTTTAAAGCTTCATTTTCTACTTCTAAGCTTTCAATTTGTTTTCTAACCTTTCTTAAAGAATTTGGCTCGCTTTCTATTTGCATTTTTAATTCTGCTGCGGCCTCATCAATTAAATCAATCGCCTTATCAGGTAAAAATCTATTAGCTATATAACGCTTAGATAGTTTTGCAGCTGCCACCAATGCACTATCATTAATAGTTACATTATGATGAATTTCTAATTTCTCTTTTATACCTCTTAGCATTGCTAAAGCTTCATTCACGCTAGGCTCAGCTACATTTACAGGTTGAAATCTTCTTTGCAAAGCCGCATCTTTTTCAAAATATTTTCTATATTCTTTTAAGGTTGTAGCGCCTATAGTATGAAGCTCACCTCTTGCTAAAGCAGGTTTTAAAATATTTGCTGCATCCATACTTCCTTCATTTGCACCTGCACCTACAATGGTGTGAATTTCATCTATAAATAAAATTATATTTTTGTGTTTTATTACTTCATTTACAACAGCTTTTAATCTATCTTCAAATTCACCTCTGTATTTTGCTCCTGCTATTAAAGCACTCATATCCAAGGCTATGACTTTTTTATTTTGCAATGAAGTAGGAACATCTTTTTTTACTATTCTTTGTGCTAAAGCTTCTACTACAGCAGTTTTTCCTACCCCTGGCTCACCCAATAAAATAGGATTATTTTTAGTTTTTCTGATTAAAATTTGCATTAATCTTTGAATTTCTTCTTCTCTGCCTATGACAGGATCAAGTTCATTGTTTTTAGCTTTCATAGTCAAATCAATACCAAATTTAGACAAAGAATCAAGCGTTTCATCACTTGTTTTAGTTTCTATTTTAGCTCCTGCTCTAATAAATTCTAATTCTTTTTTAAACTCATTTAAATCTACAAATTTAGATAAAAGTTCTTTAATAACCCCGCTCGTACTTTCTGAGACAAGCCACATATCCACAGCCAAATAACTATCTTTGTTTTCTAAAGCCAAACCTTTTGCTTTTTCTAAAGAATTAATAAATTCATTTGAAAATTTAATATTATCTTTATTTACATTTGAGCTAGTAGGAAAAGATGAAATTTTATTTTTTACTTCTAACTCAAATGCCTCTTTAGAAACATTTAATTTATTAAAAACTTGATTTAGCAAACTTGAACTATCAACACTTAAAGCCCATAATAAATGCAAAGGTTTTATTTCACTATTCTTAGAATGAATGGCCAAAGAAATCGCACTTTCTATATTTGAAAGCATAGAATCTGTTAAAAAATCTTGTATATTTGCCATTTTTACTCCTTTTTACTTTTATATGAAGTGTATTATATAACTTTAGTCTATTATTGTCAAGTTTATTTAGTTATATTTATAAATAATTTTTTATATATACACACTAATATAATAAAAATATTTACTTTATTTACGATTTTTTAAGCAAAAATAACTAAAATTAGATAATTATTTTATGAATTCATATTTATTTTGGAGTTTTTCCTTTGAAGACAAAAAGAAATCTTATTATCGCAGCTGGCATTTGTAGTTTAGTAACCGCTTCTTTTATTTTTACGAATTTACAAGCTAAAAACCCCGCTCCTAGTGAAGCAGAAAAGAAAATAGAAGCTTTATCTAAACTCACAAGAACCATGTCTATCATAGAACAATACTATGTTGATGATGTTAATTATACAGATTTAGTTGATAAATCCATAGCAGGTTTACTAACAAATTTAGATGCTCATTCTTCTTTCTTAGATGAAAAAGGCTATAAAGAACTTAAAGAACAAACTAATGGAGAATTTGGAGGACTTGGCTTTACTATTACGCAAAAAGATGGAGCAATTAGCGTTGTAGCTCCTATAGAAGGAAGTCCAGCAGATAAAGCAGGCATTAAAACTGATGATATTATTTTAAGAATCAATAATGAATCAACCTTAGGTATGACTTTAAATGAAGCTGTTTCTAAAATGCGTGGAGAACCTAAGACAAAGGTTACTCTAACTATCTATAGAAAAGGCGATGCAAAACCATTTGATGTTAATTTAAAAAGAGATATTATAAAAGTAGATAGTGTTTATACAAAATTAATCGAAAATGAAAACTTGCTTTATTTAAGAGTGACTAATTTTGATAAAAATGTCGTAGATGAAGCTAGTAAAGCGATCAAAAAACATTCTAATGTAAAAGGAATTATACTAGATCTTAGAACTAACCCGGGTGGTATTTTAAATCAAGCTGTAGGTTTGGTAAATCTTTTTGTAGATAAAGGAGTCATTGTCTCACAAAAAGGAAAAATAGAAAGTGAGAATGTAGAATTTAAAGCAAATCCTAGTAAAAAAATCACTAACGCACCTTTAGTAGTGCTTGTAAATGGTGGTAGCGCTAGTGCAAGTGAGATTGTAAGTGGGGCTTTACAAGATTTTAAACGTGCTATTATAGTGGGTGAAAAAACCTTTGGAAAAGGTAGTGTGCAACTTATATTACCTATGGATGAAAAAGGCAAAGAAGGCTTAAGACTTACTATAGCAAAATATTATTTACCAAGTGGTAGAACCATACAAGCTGTCGGGGTTAGTCCTGATATAGAAGTATTCCCAGGAAAAGTAAGTAAAGAAGAAAATCATGGCTTTGAAATCAAAGAAAGCGATCTAAAAAAACACCTACAAGCTGAACTTGATAAAATCGGACATCAAGAAAAGAAAAAAGATAATAAAGAAGATAAAAATATCATCACCAAAGAACAAATTGATAATGATATACAGCTAAAAACAGCAATTGACGCAATCAAAATTTTAAACATCACAAAAGGAGAGTAAAATGGCAACAAAACTAGATCTTTTATACGAGGGAAAAGGTAAAAAAATGTTTAAGACTGATGATGAGAATTTACTCATCACAGAATTTAAAGATGATTTAACTGCTTTTAATGCAGAAAAAAAAGGTAATGAAGCAGGAAAAGGTGCATTAAATTGTAAAATTAGTACTGAAATTTTTCATCTTTTAGAAAAAGAAGGGATTAAAACACATTTAGTAGAAACTATCAGCGATAAAGAACAAATTGTTAAAAAATGCAATATTATACCTATTGAAGTTATTACTAGAAATGTAGCTACGGGATCTTTGACAAAAAGATTAGGCATTAAAGAAGGTACAATTTTACCTTTTGCTGTAGTTGAGTTTTGTTATAAAAATGATGATTTAGGTGATCCTATTATCAATGATGAACATTGTTTGATTTTAAATCTAGTAAAAAGTGAAAAAGATTTAGAATTAATCAAAAACACCGCAAGACATATTAATTCTATCTTAGTTAAATTCTTTGAATCTAAAGGATTAAGACTGATTGATTTTAAATTAGAATTTGGTATTGATAGTGAAGGAAATATGATATTAGCTGATGAAATTAGCCCTGATAGTTGTAGATTTTGGGATAGTAAAACTAATGAAAAATTAGACAAAGATCGCTTCAGACAAGACTTAGGCAATGTAAAAATGGCCTATGAAGAAGTATTAAAAAGAATTTTAAGTTAGGAAAAATAATGAAAGTAACTGTAAATATCACACTTAAAAATGGGGTTTTAGATCCTCAAGGCAAAGCCATAGAAAAGGCTTTGCATTCTTTAGATTTTAATAACATAGCAAATGTTAAAACCTCAAAACAAATTAGTTTTGATATAGCTTGTGATGATAAAGAAGAAGCTTTAAAACAAGTTGATTTAATGTGCAAAGAATTACTTGCAAATACTGTGATAGAAGATTATGAGATAATATTATGAAAGTAGCTATTATTCGTTTTCCTGGAACTAATTGCGAGTTTGATACAGCTTATGCTTTTGAAAAACTAGGTGTAAAAACTGAAATCATTTGGCATGAAAGACAAGATTTTAGCGCAGATTTAATTGTTTTACCAGGTGGATTTTCTTATGGAGATTATTTAAGATGTGCAGCCATTGCAAAACTTGCTCCTGCTATGAAAACACTTAAAGAACATGTACAAAAAGGTGGATATGTCCTAGGTATTTGCAATGGTTTTCAAATTTTATTAGAACTTGGTCTTTTAAAGGGAGCTATGAAACATAATAATAGCTTAAGTTTTATTTCTAAAATGCAAGCATTGCAAGTAGTATCAAACAATAATGCTTTTTTGAAAAATTTCCAAAAAAATGACATTATAGAATTGCCTATTGCTCATGGAGAAGGAAATTATTTTAATAGCGAAGATGGTATTAAAATGCTAGAAGATAAAGATATGATTTTATTAAGATATATCAATAATCCAAATGGCTCTTTAAACGATATAGCTGGAATTTGTGATGAGAATAAAAAAGTCTTTGGACTTATGCCACACCCTGAAAGAATGTGTGATGATATACTTGGCTCAAAAGTAGGACTTAAAATGTTTGAAGGATTTTTAAATTGCTAAAAACCTTCAAAGTTTTTTGTGTTTTTTTACTAGCGTTTAATTTATATGCTCAAGAAAATAGCGTTTTTGAAGATTACAACACCTTAGAAAAAAATTACAATCAATTAGACGATCAAGCTAAGCAAATTTATCAAACTATCGCTCCAAGCGATGAGAGTAATTATGAAAGTAAAATCAATGATGAAAATTTTATTCCTCAAGGTTCTTTAGTATTAAATGCAAAAGAATACACTGATGAAGCTTATATAGATGAAGCTTTTGCTATAGATCTTGAGGTTATCACCACAACTAATGTAAGTTTTGATTTAAATGTGAGCTTTGAAAAAAATGATGATATGCTTTGGATTAATCCTAATCCTATTTGGGAGCAAAAGGCTAATTCATATCACACAAAATTATGGTTTGAAGCAAAAAGTTTAAATGCCAATTTAAATAAAATCATCGTTTCTTTAAGCAGAAATGATCATATTTTTCAAAGCTCATCACTAATTATAAAACCTATTAGACTTAAAAAAATCGACGCTCCTTCTAACAAATACTCACACATAGTTGCAAGTAATTTAGAAGTAAAACAAGTAAAAGCAAGCCATTTTGATAATGATAATATGATTTTATTTATAGAACTTGCAGGAGAAAACACAAACCTAGCAAGTTTTAATATAAAAGATATTCAAAAACAAGGTGTAGAGGCTATTAAAGGCGATTTTGAAAAACAAAGCGGGTTTTATTATGCTATTTTAGATAAAAGCAAAACGCGTTTTGATTTTTCTTATTTTAATTTAAATTCTAAAGAACTAAAAGATTTTTCTTTAAAAATAGAACTTAAAGAAGATAGCATAAGCACACAAAGTGATTTAAATCCAAAAACCAATGACTTTAATTTTTACAAACAAGTATTTTTGTGGAGCTTGTGTGGTATTTTTGCTTTATGGTTTGTATTTAAGAAAAGCTATGTAGCTTTAGGCTTAGCAATTTTGGCTCTAATAGCAAGTTTTTTAGCCCAAAATAACATATACAAAGCCATATTAAAAGCTGAAAGCAAAGTGCAAATTTTACCAACTCTAAACTCAACTCATTTTTATTCTGGAAAATATAAACAAGAAGTAGAAGTGTTAGATTCAAGAGATGAATATAAAAAAATTTTATTTAATAATGGAAAAATAGGCTGGGTAAAAAGTGAAGATTTATCAAAGATTTAAAGCTTTAATATTTTGGATTGAATTTATTTTATCTATTATATTTTTATGTATTGCTTTTTTATTATTGCAATCACAAGAAAAAATTTGGAAAATCAGAAAAGCATGGTCAAAACTGCAAAAATATATAATAAATTATAAAATCCAAACTAAAGGTTCTATACACCCTCAAGCTAATTTACTTTTAATCAATCACCAAAGCTTGTTAGATATAGTTGTTTTGGAAGATTTATGTCCAAAAAATATATCTTGGATAGCAAAAAAAGAACTTGGTGAACTCCCCGTTTTTAAAACTTTGATTAAAAAACCTAAAATTATTTGTATAGATAGAAGTCCAAAAGGTCTAGTAAAACTTCTAAAAGAAGCTAAAGAAAGACTAAAAGAAGATAGAATTTTGGCTATTTTTCCAGAAGGTACAAGATCTAAAACACAAAAACTTTTAAAATTTAAAGTTGGAGCTAAAATTTTAAGTGAAAAACTTAATCTAAAAGTCCAACCTGTGGTAATTGTTGATTCAGCTAAAATTTTAGACACGCAAAACTTTAGCGCAAAGAGTGGCGTTTTAAAAGTAGTATTTCTTGATCTTGTTGATATAAGTAAAGATGATTGGCTTGAGCAAACTAGAGAAAAAATGCAAACAATCTTAGATAATGAAAGGTCAAAAGCTTGATTAGTACGGTTTTGGCTGTAGGTTTTGGTGGCTTTTTAGGGGCTGTATCTAGAATGCTTACTAGTAGCTTTTTTAATAAAATCATTCCACATGATTTTCCCTATGGTACTTTACTTGTTAATATCATAGGATCTTTTTTAATGGGCTTGTTTTTTTCTTATGCAAACTCTAAAGGTGTGCATATTTTTACCAAAAGTTTAATTAGCACAGGTTTTTTAAGTGCTTTTACGACTTTTTCAACTTTTTCTTATGAAAATTTGCTATTTTTGCAAAGTGGTGATTATTTTTACTTTTTTCTAAATATTATTTTAAATGTTATCCTTTGTCTTTTGGCAGTATGGATTGGTTTTTTAATTTTTAAATAAAGGAGATATAAATGCAATTTCAAACTGAAGTTAATCAACTTTTACAACTTATGATTCATTCTTTGTACTCAAACAAAGAAATTTTTTTAAGAGAGCTTATTTCTAACGCAAGCGATGCACTTGATAAACTTAGTTATCTAAGCGTGAGTGATGATGCTTATAAAAATTTAAAATTTGAACCAAAAATTCAAATCAACTTCAATCAAGAAGCAAAAACCCTAACCATAAGTGATAATGGTATAGGTATGAATAAAGAAGATTTGATCAATCATCTTGGAACCATTGCCAAAAGTGGTACAAAAAGCTTTTTGGAAAACTTGAGTGGTGATACCAAAAAAGACTCTCAACTTATAGGACAATTTGGTGTAGGCTTTTACTCTGCTTTTATGGTGGCTTCTAAAATAGAAGTTTTAAGCAAAAAAGCATTAGATGATAAAGCTTATCTTTGGACTTCTGATGCTAGTGGTTATGAAATAGAAGATGCAAATAAAGATGAGCAAGGCACTTGCATAACCTTACATTTAAAAGATGAAGAATTTTTAAACTCATACCGCATTGAAAGTATAGTAGAAAAATACTCAAATCACATACAATTTCCTATTTTTATGGAAAAAGAAGAATATTTGCCATTAGAAGAAGGTGAAAAAGAACCTAAAAAAGAATTAAAAAACACTCAAATTAACACAGCAAGTGCTTTATGGAGACAAAATAAAGCAAGCTTAAAAGCTGAAGATTATGAAAGATTTTATGAACAAAACTTCCATGACTCAAACAAACCTATGCTTTATATCCACACAAAAGCTGAAGGTTCTATAGAGTATAATTCTTTATTCTTTATACCTGCACAAGCTCCATTTGATTTATATAGAGTAGATTATAAAAGTGGTTTAAAACTTTATGTAAAAAGAGTTTTTATCAGCGATGATGATAAAGAATTATTACCAACTTATTTAAGATTTGTGCGCGGGATTATCGATGTAGAAGATTTACCGCTTAATGTAAGCCGTGAAATTTTACAAGAAAATAAAATTTTAAAAAGCGTTCAAGAAGCAAGTGTTAAAAAAATCCTAGCAGAACTTAAAAAATTCAAAGAAAAAGATAAAGAAAACTATCTTAAATTCCATGAGAATTTTGGAAAAGTTTTAAAAGAAGGTTTATATGGTTTTGGCGAAAATAAAGACGCTATAGCTAAGCTTTTATACTTTAAAAACTCAAATAAAGAAGAATTAATTGATCTTGAAGAGTATAAACAAAACTTAGCTGAAGGACAAAATGAAATTTTTTATATTAGTGGAAAAAATGAAAAACTTTTAAGAAATTCTCCTCTTCTTGAAAGTTATAAACAAAAAAATATCAATGTTTTATTGCTTGATGAGGAAATTGACACCATAGTTATGCCTATGATGAATGAATTTGAAGGTTTAAAATTTAGTGCTATTAACCATCTAGCTAGTGAAGAAACTAGCGAAGAACAAAAGGCTGAATTTGCAAGCTTGCTCATCAAAATAAAAGAAGTTTTAAAAGATGAAGTTGAAGAGGTAAAACTTAGCCAAAGACTTTCAAATAGTCCAAGCTGTATTGTTTATGATCAAAATAAACCTGATTTTGCTATGCAACAAATTCTTAAACAAATGGGGCAAGAACAGCAAGTTAAACCTATACTTGAAATTAATCCTAATCATGAAATTTTAAAAGCCTTAAAAGAAAATGATACCTTAGCTAATGAAATGGCACATATTCTTTTAAATATGGCTAAACTTAGTGAAGGTATGGGTATAGATAATCCTAGCGAATTTAACAATGCCTTGAGCAAAATCGTTTCTAAGGCTTTAGAAAAATGAAAAATATAGCTATTTCTAAAGATATTTTGCACGAATTTTGTATTATAGATGTAAGAACCCCAAGCGAATGGAAAAGCGGAGTTATAAAAGAAGCTATACTCATCGCACTTTGCGATGATAATGGCTTTATGAATGAAAATTTCATCCAAGAGTTTAAAGAAAAAGTAGATTATCAAAATAAAAACATAGCCTTTGTGTGTGCTACAGGCTCAAGAAGCAAACATACTGCTATAATGATAGAAGATGTTCTAGGTATAGAATGTACTAATCTAGATGGTGGCATGGTAGCACTTTTATCGCAAGGCTATGAAGCTACAAAAAAGGAAGGTTAATTATGAAGAAAATATTTTTATCTTTAGCATTTTGTGTTAGTTTTGTTTTAGCAGAAGTTAAAAATATCGATATTAATGCGGATATTTTGGAAAATTATCAAGTAATTGATGTTAGAAAACCTAGCGAATGGGCGCAAACTGGTACAATAAAAAATGCCATTAAAATTAGTTTTTACAACGAAGATGGCAGTGTAAATAAAAATTTCATTGAGGAAATTAAAAAAATTTCAAGTAATAAACCTATCGCTATAGTTTGCAGAAGTGGTTCAAGAAGTGCTAAAGCTTCTGCTTTACTAGATCAAAATGGCATAGAAGTTACTAATTTAAAAGGCGGTATGAACGCACTTTTATCACAAGGATACGTAACCTCAAAGTAAGTCTAGTTAGACTTACTTTTTCTTTGGCCTAAATACAGAAATTACTTCTTCGTTATTTTCAATATAAGCTCCACCTATCAAATCCACACAATAAGGAATAGCAGGAAATATAGGCTCAATGCATTCTCTTATAGCTTTTGGATTACCCGGTAAGTTAATAATCAATGATTTTCCTTTTATACCCGCACTTTGTCTTGAAAGTATAGCTGTTGGTACATATTCTAAGCTTTTTGCGCGCATTAACTCCCCAAAACCTGGTAGCATTTTATCACACACTGCTTGTGTTGCTTCTGGTGTCACATCACGCAAAGCAGGCCCCGTACCTCCTGTAGTAAAAATCAAATCACATTTTACATCATCAGCCAAATAAGCTAATTTTTCTATAATTAAATCATACTCATCAGGAATTAGCTCATAATAAAAACTTTTTTCATTTTTTATATAAGAATCTAAAATTTTTTCTATCTCTACTCCGGATTTATCTTCATAAACTCCGCTACTTGCCCTATCTGAAAGTACTAAAATTCCTATTTTTACCATTTTTACTCCATTATGATTTTTTCTATATCTTGTTTTTCTATTTTTTCATTTTCTAAAAGAATGCTAGCTAATCTCACAACTTTTTCTTTCATTAATTCTAAAAATTCTTTCACTTCTTGCTTTTGCTCTTGCAATAAACCCTCATTTGCCATAGCAAAAGTTTCCATGAAAGTAAGCAATTCTTTAACCTTTAAAAGATCACTTTGTGCATTAGTATAGCTTTCATTAAAAATAAGCTCCATAGCAACTGAGCCTGCTAGAAAAACTTTTATTTTATTTAATAATTCTGATTTTGATTTGATGGTATTTTCATACTCTTTAAATCTATCTTCTATTAAGGTAATTTTTTCAAATTTAACATCAAAATAAAAAGCACACAAAGCTTTAGCTGCTTGGTATGTGGCTTGAATTTTTCTTTCCTTATCACTTAGAGAGAAAATCTTTTTTTTGCCCATTAAAACTTTATTAAGCACTGCAAAAAAATCATTTTCTTCTATTAAATCTGATTTTCTTCTTATAGCATTAATAGCCGCTTCATTAACTAAAGTCTCTAAAGCTGCTCCGCTAAAACCCACACTAGCTTTTGCAATTTTTTCTAAATCTACGCTAGATTTTTTTTCTTTCATATAATTTTGCAAAATATGCATTCTATCTTTAAAATCAGGCAAAGATATAAAAATTCTTCTATCAAAACGTCCTGACCTTAATAACGCATTATCCATAAGATCGATTTTATTTGTAGCAGCCATCACTATAACACCACTATTATCTTCAAATCCATCCATTTGAGTTAAAAGTTGATTTAGAGTATTATCTCTTTCTACATTGGAAAAATCCCCTCTACTTTTACCAACTGCGTCAATTTCATCTATAAAAATAATACTTGGAGCTTTTGATTTAGCTTTTAAAAAAAGCTCTCTAACTCTTTTTGCACCCATACCTACATAAATTTCTACAAAACTAGCCCCACTTTGATAAAAAAATGGCACCCCAGCCTCACCCGCTACTGCTTTTGCTATCAAGGTTTTACCTACTCCAGGAGGGCCTACTAGTAAAACCCCTTTTGGCATTTTTACGCCAAAATCTTTATATTTTTGAGGATTTTTTAAAAAATCAACGATTTCTAAAAGCTCTACCTTGGCCTCATCAACCCCTGCTACATCTTTAAATTTAACTTCACTTACTACATCTTGTATAGTACTATTTTGTTCATTTTTTTCTAAAATATTTTTTTCTAAAGAAAGTAAATTTTGTCTATCTTTATTTTTTTTATTAAGAAAGAGTAAAAAACTTATAAGAAAAGCAAGCAAAATAAATATGAAAAAAAACTCACTTAAATTATAATCTTTAGCATATTCTAAAGGAATTTTTTGCCACAAAGCATTTAAATCCACTACATCTTTAGCAATTAAAAAATTTCCTTCTTTGCTTTTTAATAATATTTCATTATTTTCTACTATGGCTTTTTGGATTAAATTTTGCTCTAAAAGCTCTTCATAAGCAGCCTTGCTAATATAATCAGGTTGATTTTTTATAAACGCAACTATTACAAAAACACAAAGCAATAAAAATGAAGCTAAGATAATCTTTTTATTTTTCATCCCCTAACCTTACATAGTTACAATCTTCTTTGCATTCATATTTTTCAATATTTATCCATTGTTTAGCAATGTCTTCTTTGCTTGTAATTTTGATTTTATTAAAAAATTGATCATAGCCTTCATAAAAACCATCTTTTTTACTCTCAACTAAAATTTCTAAAGTATTTTTTTGGTTTTTTCTAAACTCATAATTATTTTGAGCAACTATATCTTTTAAAATATTTAATCTTTCTTTGGCTATTTCACCATTAATTCGTTCACTCATAGAAGCAGAATGCGTTCCATCACGCGGTGAGAAAATAAAAGCATGAATATGCGTAAGTTTAAATTGCTTGAAATTTTCTAAAGCTTCTTGCCATATTAACTCACTTTCTCCAGGGTGTGCTACGATAAAGTCTGTTCCTAAAGCAAAACCTTTTTGACTTAACTCATTAAACAGTGCTAAATCATTTTGCGTATGCGATCTTCTACGCATTATGCGTAGCATTTTCTCATGAGTGTGTTGCAGGGCAATATGTAAATGCTTTTCAAGCCAAGACTCATCTAAAATTTCTTTAAAACTCTCATCAATTTGAGCAGGCTCCAAACTCCCAAGTCTTACTCTTTTTATGCCACTCACCTTACCTATTTCTTGTAATAATTTTCCAAGTGTAGTTTTATCTTTTAAACCATAACTTCCTATATTCGTACCCGTTAAAACCACTTCACTATAACCATTTTGTGCAAGAAGTTTGATTTGTTTTATTATTTCCTCACTTGGCATACTTCTTGATTTACCCCTAACACTTGGGATTATGCAATAGCTACAAGCAAAGTCACATCCTTCTTGAATCTTTACAAAAGCTTTAGTGTGATTTTCATAATTACTTACGATTTTTGTATCAATAAAGCGTAAATTTCCAAGCTCATAAAAGGCTTTATCTTGCGAGATTAGCTCATTGATTTTATCTTTATTAGAAGCCCCTAAAACTCCAAAAATTTCTTTTTTATCAAAAAAATCCTTTCCCTTGCTTACAGCACCACAGCCTGTAAGTACAACCTTAACTCCATTTTTCTTTACACCATTAATATAGCTTCTAAGCCCGCTATCAGCACCATTTGTAACAGTACAAGAATTTATCACTATCACATCAGCTTCTTGCTCATTTTGTGTAATAATATGATCTTTAATATAAGTTTTTAATAATTGCGTATCATAAATATTAGTTCTACAACCAAAAGTTTTAAAATATACCTTTTTTTTCAAATATCTTCCTTATTTTCTATAAATTCATGTTTTGCCATATATAAATTTTGCGATGGATAAGCTATTTTTATATCATCGTGTTTATTAAATTCATTGATAATCTCTTTACTTATATTACTTCTTAAAATCAAAGCCGCATAAGAATTTGTCATATACCAAGCAGAAATTCTCATGCCATAACCTTCTAAAAATGTAAAAAACCTAGGCTCTACTTTAGGATTTCTAATGCTGTATTCATTTCTTAATTTACTCATAGATTCTTTTGCAATTTTTGTATAACCTTTAGAAGCTTTTATAACGATTTCTTCCACTATTTCTAAAGCCTTTTGATGATTTGAATCAAAAGTTAAAGTAATATCAAGTCCATCCCAAACTGTCTTCATACCATGATGGGTATAATTTGATATGAGATTAGTAAATATAAAATTATTTGGTATAAAAATTATCCTACCACTTCTTCGATTATCTGTATAAGTTAGCAAAGAAATATCTTCATATAAGGTTATTCTTAAAAACGAAATGTCAATTATATCACCGATATAATGTGTATTGTTTTGAAAAACTCTCACCCTATC
Organism: Campylobacter sp. RKI_CA19_01116; assembly: GCF_025771405.1. NCBI lineage: Bacteria > Pseudomonadati > Campylobacterota > Epsilonproteobacteria > Campylobacterales > Campylobacteraceae > Campylobacter > Campylobacter sp. RKI_CA19_01116. The sequence continues at coordinate 19,627 of NZ_JAKMQF010000004.1, read as the reverse complement.
GCCCACTCTAAAACTTCCACCAAAAACTATCACACACCAACCAAGCATAGACATAAACATATCTTTCATAGCAATAGCTAAACCAGCAGAAGCAAAACCAAGCACAGTCACTAAGTAACTAATATTTTCAATATATCCAAAAAGCAAAATCAAAATAATCACATTGATATTAATAAAATTAATGATTTTATTTGCTGTATAAAAGCGATCATTATCGCCTATGTATTTTCTAGCTATAAATTTGAGTAAAAATGCTATGGCTATAACGATAATAATAGCCAAAACTATATTAAAAGCTCTTACACCTTGAATTTTAATAGAAGCTGTTGTTTTTTCAATTTCTTCTTGTATTTTTTTCTCATAAACAGAATAAGAAATTTCTCCAAAACGCAAGGTTTGTGAAAAATCTCTTACCATTTGATTGGATATTTTTAAATACTCATCATGTTCTTTACTAGGGGCCAATTTAGCTATCTCGGCCACTAAAACATTTTCTTTTATAAGCTCATCCAAGGTTTGCTTAAAACTATTTAAAAGATTAATATACTCTTCCTTATCACGTCTTAGTTTTTTTATGTGTGAGTATGCTGAAATGATGGCTAAAGGATTAGTTAGTTTATCTATTTTATCAACTTCTTCAGGAGCTAAAACCATCTTGGAAAAATTTGCACTTTTATACTCACTTAAAAGCTCTAATCTTTCTTTTAAGATTAAAATTTGTCTTTCTATAATGCTTTTATTGCGCTCATTAGCCTTTAAACTTTCTTTTTCTAAAGCTAAAATTTCATTTTGAGTTTTTCTATAAATATTAAAATTATTATATTTAATCACCCAAGTATTGTATGTTAAATTATTATGTAATTCATTGAGTTTTTGCTCTAAATGTTTTATATCATCTTGTGCTAAAAGCATCAAAAAAGGTAAAAATAAAAGTAAAAAAATCTTTTTCATGCAAACACCTCTAAAGTGCGTAAAATAACTTCTTTGTTTATATCATTTTTTATACAAGCTTTTCCCAAACCACAAGCTAAAATGAAATTAATCTTTTGAAAATGTGTCTTTTTATCCAAGAAAAAGGCATTGTAAAACTCTTGTGTATTTGAAATTTTATAAGATATAGGTAATTTAAATTTCACAAGTAAATTTTGCACTCTTTGGCATTCTTTCTCACTTAATAATCCTAAATTTAATGCTAAAATATTTGCCATATTCATACCTATAGCCACAGCTTCACCATGTAAGTATTTTTTATATCCTGTTTGATTTTCTATAACATGAGCAAAAGTGTGTCCATAGTTTAAAAGCATTCTTAAACCACTTTCTTTTTCATCTTGCGAAACCACACTAGCTTTAAGCTCTATGCTTTTTTGGATGATTTGAGCCAAGGTAATATCATCTAATTTAGTATTTAAAAATTTATCCTCATCTAAATTTTCTAAAAAAGATAAAATTGCTTCATCAAAAACCACAGCCATTTTGATAAATTCAGCCATGCCCGCAGCTAGTTCTCTTGAAGGTAAGGTTTTTAAAAACTTACTTTCACAATACACCGCTTTTGGCTGATAAAAAGCACCTATTAAGTTTTTGCCAAATTTATTATTCACTCCAGTTTTACCACCCACACTTGCATCCACACAAGCTAGTAAGGTTGTGGGAATATTGATAAATTCTATCCCTCTTTGATATATACTTGCTGCAAAACCACCCATATCAGAGATAACCCCACCACCAAAGCTTATAAGCAAGCTTTTTCTATCTAACTTATAAGTACACATTTGATCTAAGATATATTCTATAGTTTGTAAATTTTTATACTCTTCACCATCTTTAATTTTTATGATAAAAAGTTCTTTAGCTTGAATTTTTTCCAAAAGCGTATCTAAATGTAGCTTTGCTACTAATTCATTAGTTAAAATCACTACTTTAGTATCAAAATTTAACTTTTCTAGCTCATTTATATAGACATTATAACTTGTATTATTTTCTAATTTTACCTTAACTTGCATTGTTTTCTCACAGCGATGGTATAAATAATTGATAATTTTTACTCATCTTATAATATATCGTATTTAAATCTGTTTTTAAAATTTTATTGAAATTACTTCCTAAAATTTTTTCATTAAATGGCACAAAATGCAATACATTTTGTTTATAAGAAAATTTATTGATAGGGTTATGTTCTTTTTCTTCTATTAAAAGTAATTTTTCATCATGGAGTTTTGAAAGGCTTTCAAAATATTGATGGTATTCAAAAATTTCAGCTTTATTTAGTTTTAAATCATAATAATACAAAGCAAGCCCTAGTTGGATTTGCTTATTCAAATCAAGCATAATAGAAGCAATACCTTCCACATCTTCAAAGTTTGAACTTAAAACTACCGATGATTTTAAGTCAGCAAAATCCCCTTTACCCGCTTTTAACACAGGAATTTTTAAAGTAAAAAGAAAACTTTTTTCTTTTTCAAAAAGATAATCTTCCACTACAAGTAAACCTATGCTAGTATTTTCCACAAAAGACTTAATATTTTTTACATTTGTACTTTCATAGTCAAATATCACTTCAATACTATTTTTATGCAAGGCTTTAAGTTTATAATACATAGGAGTTAAAGTAGGATTAATCACTTTAAAATAAAGCTTTTTACTATTAATCCTTACATGTAAAAGTAAACTTGCAAAAATAAGCTTTTCTATGGCAAATTCACTCATTTTTTTCATATCTATAATACAAAGTATATTATCACCAAAAGGTGATGGAAAGCGTCCTAAGCTTGTTTTAACATTAGTAAAAACACTTTGTAAAACTTTAGGATCACCTACGATTAAAATACTATCATTTGGCATTAAAATAAGCCCAGGTCTTGCTAGGATAAATTCATTATTTCTATAAACCATTACAATTTTAAAGCGTTTTTGGCTAATAGAGCTTATATGTCTATAAGCAAAGCTTGATCCTGCAGGAATTTTTACCTCCATTATCTCACCTTGCCCAAGCCCTATAAATTGCGCCATAGAAGGCATGTTATCTAAACAACCTGTTAATCTCGTGCTTAAAGTATCATAAATATTAATCACTTCGCAAAAATTATCATCAATTTGACTATTCCACAAATCCATGATAACTATGTTTAATCTTGGGTGCAATTTTCTTAAATTTTTATAGCAAGCTAACATATCTGCTTCTTCTTGCATATAGATGATAGCTTGATGGAATTCTTCCTTTAATAAATTTTCTAGTTTAATCAAACTTGTAGGATCAAATTTATAAAAAGATATTTGTTCATTTTCTAAATCCAAATCCACACTTTCATCATTATAATAAACAACACTCAAAGACTCTTTAAAAGTTTTATTGCTATGAATTTTCCTTAAAAAATCTTTAGCAAAAATCCCATCAGCTAGTAATAAAATTTTATTCATTTACACCTCTAAAATATAAAATATAATTATAGCAAAGTTATAGTTTATATTTTAAAGTTTTTAATACTGGTTTTTGCTTTAAAAATACTTTTATCAAAAACATGCTTAACAAACTAGCAATCACTATAAAAATAATATAAATATAAAAATACTTCCCATACATAAAATTAACAACAAAGGGTGTTAAAAAACCAAAAATCGCATAAGAAACATTATAAGCAAAAGAAAGACCACTTGATCTTAACTCTGTAGTAAAAATTTGAGTCATAAAAATAGGAGCAAAAGCTATAATGCCTTGCGCAAAACAAGCAAGCAAATAAAATGATAAAAACCACTCATTATAAAAGCTAAAACTTATACCAAAAACTCCAAAAACCAAAGTAAAAATCAAGCAAATTCTAAAATGTCCTAAAAAATCAGCCAAATACCCTTGTGCTAAACTTCCTAGTATGATCATCACTATGGCCAAATTTTGATATAACAAAGCAGTAGTTTTACTAACTCCTAATAGGCTTTCAAAATATTGCGGTAGTATCATTAAAGTAGCTACCCCACTTGTTAAAACCACGGTAAGTAAAGCACATATTAACATGCTTTTTTTATGTGTTTTTAAAGCTTGTAAAAGTGGAAAATTTAAAATTTTTTCTTTTTCTTTTATATTTTTAAAAGCTGGCGTTTCATTAAGCTTTGTGCGCAAAAATAAAGCTAATATGCCAAAAAATCCTCCTATAAAAAAAGGAATTCTCCAAGCAAAGCTTTCTACTTCTTCTTCATCAAAATACGCATATATACTTAAAGTCGCTAAATTTCCAAGTAATAAACCTAAAGTCAAAGTCGCTGAAATAAAACCAAGTGCCAAACCAAGTCTTTTTTTACTTACAAATTCGCTCACAAAAATCCAAGCACCACTCACTTCAGCTCCTATGGCTAGTCCTTGAGCTATCCGTATGATAAAAAGCATAAAAGTAGCTAAAAGTCCTATGCTTTCATAAGTAGGTAAAAAGGCCAAAACAAAACTTGGCACGACCATTAAAAGCATACTGACATAAAAAACATTCTTACGCCCTTTAATATCTGCAAAATGTGCTAAAACAACAGCACCAAAAGGTCTAGCTAAATATCCTGCTCCAAAGGCTACATAAGTATAGATTAATGGCCAAAAATCATCATTTTGAGGAAAGAAAATTTTTGCAAAAACACTTGCAAAGAAGATAAATAAAACAAAATCATAAAATTCTAAAATACCACCTAAAGAAGCATAGATGGTATTTTTAAAAGCTTTTTGCATTATTAAATTTTGCCACCTTCGATTACTACATCATCAGCTTTTATATCATCACTAAAAAATGGCTTTAAGGTTTCATCGTAAGCTTTGTGAAAAAACTGCTCATTTTGTAATTTTACAATCAAATCATTGATAAATTTCAACATAGCTTCATCGCCTTTTTTTACAGCAGGAGCTATAACATCATGATTTCCAAGTTCTTTAATCACCACTTCAAAATTTGGATTTTCTTTAGCCCAAGCAAAAAGTAAAGCATTATCATGGCTTAGCGCATCGCCTCTTTTACCGATTAAAGCTGCAAAGGTTTCTGTGTTTTGATCAAATTTAATCGTTTTAATTTCTGGCATATTTTTTGTAAAATACGCATCAGCTGTTGTACCTTTATTTAAAATCAAAGTTTTGCTTTTTAAATCATCTATAGTTTTAATATCTGATCCTTTAGGAGCTACCACCCCAAGAGCAACTTTCATATAAGGCAATGCAAAATCCACCACAGCTTCTCTTTCTGGAGTTTTAGTAAAATTAGCTAAGATTAAATCTACTTTATTTGACTCTAAAAACTCCACCCTATTTGCTGCTTCAACTAAAACAAATTGTACTTTAGACTCATCCCCTAAAAGTTCTTTTGCTATACGTTTAGCAAAATACACATCATAGCCTTGATTTTTTCCTTGAGCATCTAAGTAACCAAATGGAGGTTTATCACCAAACACACCTATGCGGATAACACCTTGCTGTTTGATTTTTTCTATGGAGTTTTCACTAGAGCTTGAATTTGAGCAAGCGCTAAAAAAAAGTGCCATTAAAAACGATAAAAGAAAAATCTTTTTCATATTTTTTTCCTTATGATTGAAATTTAAATTTTTAAACCTTATATTAATTTTTTAAACAAATCTTTTCTAAAATAAAATTAACGATGAAAATCAAACAAATTGAGAAATTTCTTCGCACGATCAGTTTTTGGATTTTCAAAAAATTCATCAGGCTTTGAAATTTCTACTATTTTTCCATCATCCATAAAAACTATTTTATCAGCAACTGCTCTTGCAAAACCCATTTCATGTGTAACTATAAGCATAGTCATACCATCTTTTGCTAAATTTAAAATCACATCTAAAACCTCACGCACAATTTCAGGATCAAGCGCTGCTGTAACTTCATCAAAAAGCATGATTTCAGGATTCATACAAAGGCTTCTAACTATGGCTATGCGTTGTTTTTGTCCACCACTTAATTCTTTAGGATAGGCTTTTAATTTATGCAAAAGCCCTACCCTATCAAGCCAGTATTTAGCTTCTTCTAAAACTTCTTCTTTTTTTCTTTTTTGCACCTTTAAAGGCCCTAAGAGTATATTTTGCTCCACATTTAAATGATCAAAAAGCTCATAAGATTGAAATACCATGCCTATTTTTTGGCGAATTTGAGTCCATTTTTTATAATTTTTATCAATTTTTTCATCATCTACAAAAATAGCCCCATCAGCCATTTCTTCCAAACCATTAATACATCTTAAAAGCGTAGATTTCCCACAACCACTTGGACCTAGTATAACCACTACTTCTTTTTGATTTACTTCTAAATTTATATCTTTTAAAACATGATGATCATCATAATATTTTTGTAAATTTTGTATTTTTAAAATGCTCATATTAGCTCCATTTTTTCTCTAAAAACTTTGAATATACCGACAAAGGATAGCAAAGTATAAAATAAATCAATAAAATCAAACCATAAATCACAAAAGCCGCGTAAGAATTTTGAAATAAATTTAGCTCAATCACTTGTTGGCCTACTTTAATAAGCTCTATACCACCGATGAGATAAATCACTGAAGTACTTTTGATAATTCTTGTAAAAAGATTAATACTCATCGGCAATAATCTTCTTAAAGATAAAGGTATAATGATAAAAAGATAAACTTCAAATTTATTAAAACCTAGTGAAAGTCCTGATTCATACTGGTGTTTTGGTATGCTTGCTAAAGACGATCTAACCAAATCCATCATCTCAAACACGCCCCAAATACTAAAAACAATAACACTTGAACCCAAAGCACTCAAATGCCATCCAAACCATTTCGCCAAGCCAAAATGCACTATAAAAAGCCAAACAATCAAAGGCATAATACGCACAAACTCAAGCATAAAACGACAAAAAGCATAAAAGAATTTATTTTTAGAATGCATTAAAATTCCAAAAAATACTCCTCCTATGAGTGAAATCAAAACACTAATCAATGAAAGCTCTAAAGTAACCTTTAAGCCTTGTGCTAGTCTAAAAAAGGTATCTTGATTTAAAATTTCAAACATAATTTAACCTTTTTTCTATACGGTTTAACACTAAAGATAAAGGTAAAATCAAAATCAAATAACAAAGCACCAAAGCAAATAATGCTTCATTACTTTTATAATAAAGTCCTATAAGATCTTTAGCCACATATACTAAATCTGCTAAAGCAATAATGCTTACTACTGAAGTTTCTTTGAGTAAAAAAATGATATTTGCACTAATACTTGGCATAGCTATACCCAAAGCTTGAGGCATGATAATATAGCGAAAATTTTGCCATTTACTCAAACCCAAAGAAAGTCCTGATTCGTATTGTTGTTTTTTTACTGCTTCCATACCCGCTCTTAAGCTCTCAGCCATATAAGAACCACCTAAAAAACTAAGTCCTACCACAGCACAAGCAAAAGAACTAAGGTGTATCCCAAACTCAGGCAAGGCATAATATAAAAAGAAAAGTTGGATTAATAAAGGTGTGTTTCTTGAAAATTCTATATAAATTTTACAGATTGTATTTAAAAAAGAAAATTTAAAATAACTTACTCCCACACAAAATAAACCTACTAAAAATGAAAAAAATACTCCATAAATAGCAAGTTTTAAAGTAAGCCAAGAAGCTTGTATAAACATAGGGCTAAACTTGATTAAAAAATCAAAATCCATAAAACCTTCCATACTTTAAATACAATATTGTAACAAATAAGACTTAAAAAGACTTAATTAAATTTTGCATTTTTTCTTTATTTAAAATTGCTATTTTACCTTTATTTGTGCAAATAAGCTCATTTTGTTTTAATTCTTTTAAAAAACGCGATAAAGATTCTGGGGGTAAATTTAAAATCACAGCAATTTCTTTTTGCTTTAAATTTTGTAATTTTTCTTCATTTTCTAGTAAAAAGCTGACTAGTCTTGATTTTAAATCCAAAGATTTTTGTCTAATGAAATTTTCTAAAATTCGAATTTTACCGATTAAAGAAGTCAAAAGTAAAAAGCTAAATTCTCCATTTTCTAAGCATAATTTTTTAAATTCATCAAAATCAAAAACACAAATTTCACAATCTTGCTCACAAATAGCATTAGCTGGGTAATTAATACCCTCAAACACAGGCATTTCAGCTATAAAATTTACTGGAGTTAAAGTATGCAGTGTTAGTTCAAAACCTTTTGTATTCACCTTATATATACGCACTTTTCCACTTAGTAAAATATAAATTTTATTTGCTTTTTCACCTTGAAAAAATAAAATATTCCCTTTGTTAAAACGTTTTTTCTTGCCTTTAGAAATTAAAATTTCAAAGTGTTTATCCATTTTCTTTTTCCATATTTTTGATACTTTCTTTTGCTTTTAAAACTAGCTCTTCATCATCTGCAAAATCAAAGAATTTAAAATGATTGCCATGTTGTACTCTACCATCTAGTAAGTCCCCGCTTAACCTATTTTTTAAATCAAGTTCAGCTATTTTAAATCCATCTAAAGTTTTAGCAAATTCAAGCAAACGACTTGGAATTTCTTTTTGCTTAGTATATAAATAACAAAAGCTCTCAAGCCCCACTCTACCTACCCTACCTCTAAGCTGATGCAAGGTAGCAAGCCCAAGTCTTTCAGCCCCAACAACTACAATCACGCTTAGTCTTGGTAAAGAAATCCCCACTTCAACCACGGTTGTAGAAAGTAAAATCGTGCCTTTTTCTCTAAATTCTTGTAAAATTTGATCTTTATTTTTATCTTTTCCATGGGTTACATAAACATTTTTGTATTTGTTTATCCAGTATCCTTGTGCTTGTTCTAATGATAAATAATCTATATTTTCACTTTCATTTACCAAAGGATAAATGATGATTACTTGATGATTTTTAGCAAGTTCATCATCGATTTTTTTAAGCAAATATTTAAAATCTTTATCTTGTATGCAAAAAGTCTTAATGTCTTTTTTAAAAGGCATTTGTCTAATAAAACTAAAATTTACAAGCTCACTTTGTATCATAGAAAGTGTTCTTGGTATAGGTGTAGCAGAAAATTGCACGATATGTGGAGCATATTGAGAGTTTTTGCTAAGCTCGCTTATTTTTTGTCTTTGATTAGAGCCAAAACGGTGTTGCTCATCTATCATCACTAAAACTGCTTCAAATTCTTCTTGATGAATGAGCGCATGTGTGCCTATGATAAAATGAGCTTGTTCTTTTAATTTTGCTAAATCTTTATCTTTTTTACCACCTTTTAAAAGTAATACATTAACAAAATTAGGTAAAAGTCTTTTTGCTTCATGATAAATTTGCTCTGCTAATATACTAGTTGGAGCCATTAAAATAGCCTTTTTAGGATATACTAGCAAACTTGCAGCAAGTATAACCAAAGTCTTGCCACAACCCACATCACCCATTACTACACGCCTTTTAGCAACTTTATTTTGTAAATCTTTTTTAATATCTTCTATCGCTAAAAGCTGATCATTTGTAGGGATAAATTCTAAACCCTTAAGCCAAGAGTTTATATCAAAAAGTTCTATTTCATAAGCATTTTGTGATATTTTTTTACCCTTTAAACGCTTTAAATGATTAAAAATTTCTATATATTTTAAGTCTTTAACTATGGCGTTAAAATTTTCATAAAGAGTTAAATCATCATAATTATGTAAATTCAAAAGCAAATTAATGTATTTTTGTTCTAAATTTAGCGCTTTTAAATTAGCTTCATTGACATATTTTAAGATAAGTTTGTTTATATTTTCATCTTTAATAGAGCTAATTTGATATTTAGGGACTATTTGACCTATGTTTTTTACTATTTTTGGGTTTATAAACTGCCAAATTCCATTAAAAAAATTCATCTTTGCATGGATACAAACCAAAGCATTATGCTTAAAAATTTTAAAATGCCACTTATTAGGATGAAAGATCACTATATTTGCTTTTATACCCCATTCTAAACATTCACAAAGTACAAAAAACTGGGAGTGATGATTTTGCGTGCTAATAATTTTTACATTTTGGGTACAAAATGTATCTTTTGGAAACTTTGAAATTCTAAAATCATCAAATTTTTTAGGCAAAATCAAAGCCAAATCGATACAATTTTTAACCCCTAAAGCATGAAGTAGTTTTAAATCCTTTTCTTCAACTTTCATTTTCTATACTTGCAAAACTCACTTTTGTAATTTCACTATGTGTTTTGATAAAGTCATTTAGTTCATCTAAGGTAGTGTTTTTAATCTTTTGCATTTCTTCTTTTAAATTTCCAAGTTTTAAACCATGCAAATATTCATTTAGCATTATATCTAGTCTTTTAGCCAAACTTTCATACCTTAAAGGCATAGAACCTACTAAAAATTGTTTAGCTAGTTGAAATTCTTTTTCATTTACTCCATTTTGGACAAAGTTTTCAAAAACTTCCTTAACTAAAGTTTTAGCCTCATTAGAGCTTTCATTTTTAGTTTGCAAATACCCAAAAACTCTACTATAATTTAAATTTACATCAAGCATAGCATATGCTGAATACGCCAAGCCTCTTTTTACACGCACTTCTTCCATCAAACGCGAACCAAAACCACCTTGACCTAAAATAAACAAAGCAAGTTTAGCTAAATACATTTTCTCATCATTAATTTGTATATTAAATGGAGAGCAAAAGTATATATAAGCTTGCTCAGTGCTTTTTTGCTCACTTACTTCTATACTCTCATCAACGAGCTTGTAGCTTTTGTTTTGATTTGGGGTATTTCTTTTTAGAATTTGGCAAATTTTTTCTACTTTAATCTTTACTTCATCTTCTTTAATATCTCCACCAAAAACAAATAAAGCATTATCAAGTACTAAATTTTCACTCATAAAATCTTGTAATTCTTTTAAACTAATCTTTTCTATGCTTTCTTTAGTCCCATCAAGACCACTAGCAAAAATTTCATCTTTAAAAACATTCTTATTCAAAAGTCTTTTTGCTTGATAATCATAATCAGTATTTAAACTTGCAAGTTCACCCAAAGCTAAAGTTTTTAATCTTTGTAAGATTTTTTCATCAAAACGCACATTTAAAAATAATTCTTGTAATTTTTCTAAAGCAAAATCAAAATGTTCTTTCAAGCATTTAATACTAATTTGAAAATGCTCAAAACTAGCCTTAGCATAAAGCTCTATAGCACGGTATTCTAAGCTTTTAAAAAACTCATCATTACTTCCTTCATTTAAAAGCCTAGCAAGCATACTTGCACAACCCCTATTGTGTTTTTCTGCTATTTTTCCACTATTTTTAAAAATGAGTTTGAAAAATACTACAGGAAGCTCGTTTTCATACTCATATATTATGTCTATTTTAGTATTATTAAAGTCTAAATTTAGCATTAAAACCTTTCTAAAATATTATAAGCTGTATCGCGTTTAGCAGGTAATTCTCCTATATCTTTGATAAGTTCTATCATTTGTTCTTGATTCATTCTATATTTTGCACCAGCTGCGGCTACGACATTTTCTTCCATCATAGTTGAACCTAAATCATTTGCACCAAACTTTAAAGCAAGTTGGCCTATTAAAGAACCTTGCGTTACCCATGAACTTTGTAAATTTTTAAAATTATCCAAATATAATCTTGCCAAAGCTAGCAATCTTAAATATCTATTAGAGCTTTGTTTGATGATTTCAGGATGTTTTTTAATCAAAGGAGTATTTTCGCTTTGAAATGACCATAAAATAAAAGCTCTAAAACCATTTGTTTTATCTTGTAAATTTCTTAAATGATCAAAATGTTCGATGATTTCCTCATCATTTTCAACCGTACCAAACATCATAGTAGCAGTACTTTTCATACCTATATTATGTGCACTCTCATGCACCCTAAGCCAAGTAGCTGTGTCACATTTGTGTGGTGCGATGATATCTCTTACTCTATCGCTTAATACTTCAGCACCTGCTCCAGGTATAGAAAAAAGTCCTTTAGTTTGTAGTCTTTTTAAAACCTCTTCAATAGAAATTTTAGAAACTCTTGCTATATAAGCTATCTCTACTGCTGAAAAACCGTGCACAGTGATGGTTGGATAATTAGTTTTTATATAAGAAAGTAAGTCTTCATACCATTCTATTTTAAGTTTTGGATGCACCCCGCCTTGAAATAAAATTTGCGTTCCACCTATGGCTTGTAATTCTTCTATTTTTTGTCCTATTTCTTCGTATTTTAAAATATAAGAATCATCATCTTTTTCTTTTCTACAAAAAGCACAAAAATCACAATCAATACAACAAATATTTGTATAATTTATATTTCTATCCACCACAAAAGTAGTTATTTTTTCAGGGTGAAGCTCTAATTTTTTCTCATATGCCATTGTGCCTAATTCGTATAAAGGTGCATTTTGGAGTAAATTCAATGCTTCTTTTTTGCTTAATCTATTCATTATTAACCTTTTTTATAAAAAAGAATTATTATAGCATTTAAATGTAAAATAATCTTAAAAACGATATAATCAAGCCCTTTAATTTCATATATTCATAGGATACTCATGACTTATAGGTCTTTACTTAAAAATAATAAAACTTTTCGCCTTTTAGCAATGGTACAATTTATAAGTTATTTTGGTGCATGGTTTTCTCAAGTAGGTGTTTTTACTCTCTTAACCAAAGAGCTACAAGCGCCTGCAAATATCATAGGCTTTTCAGCTATTTTTGTTTTTTTACCTTCTATTATACTTGCGCCTATAAATGGAGTTATAGTAGATAGATTTAAACCTAAGAATTTATTACTGACAATGATTAGCATTGAGATGATTTCTATTTTTATGCTAATTTTTGTAAATTCTTTAGCTATGCTTTGGTTTTTATACTTTTTAACCTTTGTGCGTATGGCGGTTGCAAGCATGTATTTTCAAACAGAAATGTCAGTTTTACCTAAAATTTTAACCCCACAAGAATTAAAACTAGGCAATGAGCTTCATAGTATTATATGGGCTGTATCATATGCTTTGGGTATGGGCGCAGCAGGACTTTTTATAGATCTTTTTGGAGTAAAACCAGCTTTCATAGCTGATACTTTAATGTTATTTTGCGCTATGCTTATACTTAAAACTTTAATCTTACCTGATGAAAAAAATACCACACAAAACAATCTTTTTATATTAATCAAAGAAGGTTTAGTTTATGTATTTAACAATAAAAAAATCATTCATTTGATTTTACTTCATGGAGTTGTAGGGATAACCGCTTATGATGTTTTAATCACTCTTTTAGCCGAATATGAATACGCAAAAGTTATTTCCATACCTCTAGCCATAGGGCTTTCTAATGCTATAAGAGCCATATCTTTACTCATAGGACCTTATGTGCTTAGTCCTTATATTAATAAAAACACTTTAGTATATTTATACTTAGCGCAAGGTATAGGTATAATGCTTTGGGCTTGCTTGCAATTTAACTTTTATCTTGCCTTTATAGGCTTAGTAATGGCAGGTTTTTGTACTTCATCTTTATGGAGCTATACTTACACACTTTTGCAAAATGATTGTGATAAAAGATATTATGGTAGAGTGATTGCCTATAATGATATGGTGTATTTAACTTTTAGTGCAATTATTGCTTTTTCAACAGGATATTTATTTGAATTTTATGGAGTAAAATTAAGCCATTTTACTTTTGGCTTAGGAGTATGTTTTATCTTTGCGGCGATTTATTGGTGGTGGTTTAATAAAAAATATAATTAATCCACCTTAGAATAATAAACCCCACCCGCTGAAAAGTTTTTTTCAAAATACGCTGTTTCAGGTACAAGATCTGATTTTCCTGGGTATATTCTACCCTCTCTGTTTAATATCCTATGGAAACGCTCCATTAGTCTTATTTTGAAATCTTGATCAAAATATATCATCATATTTCTTGAAAAAATCACATCAAATTTTCCAAGTTTAAATAAAGAATCATCAAAAACATTACAAAGCTCAAAACGACATCTACAAGCTAAAGTCTCTTTTTTAAGCTGATACATTCTATCTTTTACATCAAAATAACGCGTTTTTTGCATAGTGTTTAATCTAGCTACTGAGCGCTCTGAATATAACATTTCATTGCATTTATCTATCATTTTTTTATTAATATCTATACCAACTATATTCATACCTTTAACAAAATTCTCACTTGCTAAAATAGCTAAAGAATACACTTCCTCACCACTTGAACATGGAGCACAAAGCACATTTACAGGTCGATCAAGAGATTTTATATAAAAAATTACATCTTTTAATTGTTCTAATTCTCTAAAAAAATATGTCTCACAAACTGTGATAAAATCCATAGTTTCTTGCTTTAAATTTCTTTGAAACTGCACTTTTTCATTTAATTCACTAAGACTGCTTAAACCTAATTCTTGTAAAAATTTAGGTAGCTTTATAGATAAAATATCTTTTTTAGTATTAAGATTATTTCCACTTATTTGCTCTACTATTTTTATAAAATCATTCATTTCATTTTCTGTAATTTTTATCATCTTTCCATCCTATGATTTGATAAAATTTATTATTTCTTTTTTGAGTTCTATTAAACTCATAGGTTTTAAATTTGGATTAGTATCTCTAGCTTTTTTTGGCATTCCATATACTATAGAATCTGCCTCATTTTCACATAAACACCTCACACCAACTTTATAAAGCTCAAATAAAGATTTAGCACCATCATCACCCATTCCTGTCATAATCAAAGCTAAAATTTTATGATATTTGCAAAGATTTACAGCTGAATGAAATAAAACATCTATCCCTGGGTTAAAGCTACTTGTTTGCTCTGTAGTATTTAACACCAAAGCATTATTTCCACTTAAAACCATATTTCTTTGACAAATATAAATTTTATTTTTTAAAACTTCTTTGTCATTTGGTATGATCACATCACTTTTTGCTTCTTTGTTGAATTGATTTACAAAAGAAGGAATAAAAGCTGGGTTCATATGTTGGGCAATCACTACCGTACAATCTTTAAGTTCTATATCATTAAGTAAAAACTTTAGTTGGCTTGGACCGCCCGTTGAAGAACCAATCAAAATAAGCTTCATTTTTTACCTTAAGTTTAGTATTATTATATCAAATTAAATATTTGAAAATATTAAAAAATAATTATATACAAGAAAGAAAAATTTTAATTAAATATGATAAAATTAATACTTTAAATTTCAAATGATAAGTGATTATTAAATGTTAAGAGAAAAAATTTACATAGCAAGTGATCATGCTGGCTTTATTTTAAAGCAAGAAATTATCAATTTTTTACAAGAAAAAAATATAAGCTTTGAAGACTTAGGTCCTTTTAGTAACGATCGTTGTGATTATCCTGATTATGCACATTTATTAAGCTCTAAAATTAATGAAAATAGTTTTGGAATTTTAGTGTGTGGATCAGGTATTGGTATGAGTATAGCAGCAAATCGCCATACAAACATACGCTGTGCTTTGTGTAATGAACCTTTAAGCGCTAGACTCTCAAGAGAACATAACGATGCAAATGTTTTAGCCTTAGGAGCTAGACTAACCGGAGTAGATATGGCTTTTGAAATCATCTCAAATTTCATTAATACTTCTTTTAGCGGTGGAAGACATTGCGTGCGAATTAGTAAAATAGAGGCAAAATTATGATTTTAAGTTGGCTTGTATTAACTGTATTAATTTGTGTTAGTATTTATATGACTATTATGTTGCTTTATTATAAAACCTTACTTCATAAAGAAAAAGTAGCAAAAGAATTCATAAAAAATAATCTTGATGATACTGAAATAGTCATTAGAAAATTACAAGTACAACTTCAAAGAAGCTTGGGTAATATTGATATTTTAACTGAGGAATTAAACAAAAGCAAAGCAGACCTAACCTCTCTTAGAACAAGAAATTCACAATATCGTATCGAAAATGAAAAATTAAGACAAAGAATCAAAGAATTAGAAGCAAAAATCGAGGCATTATTATGATGAAAGAACAAGATAAAAAATACTTATTAGATAGCATTAGAGCTATTAAGGATTTTCCAAAAGAAGGAATTATCTTTAGAGATATCACTACTTTATTAAATAATAAAGAAGCATTTGCATTTTTAATGGATCATTTAGTTGAAAAATACCAAAATGCAAAGCTTGATTATATCGTTGGTATAGAAAGTAGAGGTTTTATTTTTGGAGCTGCACTAAGTGCTAGATTAAAACTACCTTTTGTGCCTATTAGAAAACCAGGTAAATTACCTTCTAAATGCTTGCAAGAATCTTATAGTTTAGAATATGGTAGTGATACCATAGAAATTCATATCGATGCATTTAACAATCAAAAAGCAAACGTTTTGCTCATAGATGATCTCATCGCCACAGGTGGCACAGCTATCGCTGCTGTTAAACTCATAGAAAAACTCAATGCAAAATGCGTTGAAGCTTGTTTTTTACTAGAATTAAAAGGTCTTGATGGAGCTAAAGAATTAGCTAAATTAACTTCTGTTTATAGTGTTTTAGAGGTATAAAATGGAAGAATTTTTAAAACAACTTTTGTATGATTATAAAAACTGGGCTTATATCATCGTGTTTTTATGGTGCATACTTGAGGGAGAACTTGCGCTTATTTTAGCAGGTATTTTTGCACATGAAGGTCATGTAAATTTAGGATTTATCATCTTTGTAGCAGGTTTGGGTGGTTTTGTAGGTGATCAAATATACTTTTATATAGGAAGATATAATAAAAAATACATTCAGAAAAAACTTCGCACCCAAAGGCGTAAATTTGCCATAGCGCATTTACTCTTACAGCGTTTTGGTTGGCCTATTATATTCATACAAAGATATATGTATGGCTTTAGAACTATTATACCTATGAGCATAGGACTAACACGCTATAGTGCGAAAAAATTTGCATTTATTAATCTCATTAGTGCTTGGGCTTGGGCTGCTATAACCATTTTACTTGCATGGTTTTTTGGAAAACAAATTTGGCTTGCAGTGGAATGGGCTGGAGATCACTGGTATTTTGCAGTGCCTATTATTGCTTGTTTTTTACTTGCTTTATTTTTAGGTATGAAACAAATAGAAAAATCAATACTTAGAAAAAGGGAACATAAATGATTTTTAATTTTAAAGAAGAAACTATAAATTCTATAAATGCTGACTTTGAAATCATTTTAATACAAGATAAAAAGATAGAAAAATACACTCAAAGTCAAGAACTCTTTAAACTTTCAAATTATAAAGGCGAAGGAATTTGCATAGATATGCAAAATAAAATTCTTTATAGCGAACTTAAAAGTTTAGAATATGAAGATATAAGACTTGCTTTTGCAAATGCTTATAAAGCTTTAAAAAAACTTGAAATTCAAAGTGTTAAAACAAAGAGTGTTGTAGGAAAATGCGTAGTAAATAGCTTTAATGCTATGATTCAAGGATTTACTTTTGGTGCGTATGAGTTTGATAAATATAAAAAAGAAAAAACACAGAGTAAGTTAGAGAATATTTTCATTTCAAAAGATGAAATTAACAACAAAACATATAACCTAGAAGAAGCTTGCATAGGTATAAACTATGGTCAGGTTTTTTCAAATGCTTGTGATTTTGCAAAAAATATCGTAAATGAAATTCCTCAAATTTATACTCCTGCAAAAATGGCTGAGGATGCTCTTAGCTTAAGTCAAAATAATTGCAAGATTTCATGTAAAATCTATGAGAGTGATTTCTTAGAGCAAGAAAAAATGCAAGCATTTTTAGCGGTAAATCGTGCATCAATCCATCCTCCAAAACTCATTCATCTTTCATACAAACCACAAAATCCAAAAATGAAAGTAGTGTTTGTAGGCAAAGGACTAACTTATGATAGTGGTGGGCTTAGTTTAAAACCTGCTGATTATATGCTAACGATGAAATCAGACAAAAGCGGCGGTGCAGCGGCAATGGCCATCATCAAAGGCGCAAGTGAATTAAACCTTGATATAGAAGTACATTCTATCATCGGTGCAACTGAAAACATGATAGGTGGAAATGCTTACAAGCCTGATGATGTACTCATCTCAAGAGAAGGTGTGAGTATCGAGGTTAGAAATACCGACGCAGAAGGAAGATTAGTTTTAGCAGATTGTCTTTCGCTTGCTCAAGATCTAAAACCTGATTTATTAATAGATCTTGCCACTCTAACTGGAGCTTGCGTAGTAGGACTTGGAGAATACACAAGTGCTATCATGGGAAATAATGAAGATTTACAAAATGATTTTTTCAAAGTAAGTAAAAAAAGTGGAGATTTAGCTACTATTTTACATTTTAATCCACATTTAAAAGAACTTATAAAATCAAATATAGCAGATGTAAGTAATACCTCTTCAAGTCGTTATGGTGGGGCTATTACTGCAGGGTTATTTTTAAATTCTTTCATTAGAGAAGAATATAAAGACAAATGGCTACATTTAGACATCGCAGGGCCAGCTTACTTAGAAAAAGCTTGGGGTTATCATAGCTTTGGTGCAAGTGGAGCAGGTGTTAGAATGTGCCTTTCATATTTACTTTATCTTTCAAGGAAACAAAAATGAGTTTATCAGTTGGTATAGTAGGACTTCCAAATGTTGGAAAATCTACCACTTTTAATGCACTAACAAGAGCACAAAATGCAGAAAGTGCAAATTATCCATTTTGTACCATAGAGCCAAACAAAGCAGTCGTACCTGTACCTGATCATCGCTTAAAAGAGCTAGCAAAAATCGTTAATCCACAAAAAATCATACGCTCAAATATAGAATTTGTTGATATAGCAGGCTTAGTAGCAGGAGCTAGCAAAGGTGAGGGTTTGGGTAATAAATTTTTATCTAACATACGTGAAACAGAGATGATTTTACATATTGTGCGTTGTTTTGATGATGAAAATATCACCCATGTTGCGGGCAGTGTTGATCCTGTGCGTGATGTGCAAATCATAGAAACAGAACTTATACTAGCAGATATAGAACAACTTAGTAAAAAAATAGAAAAACTCACCAAAGGCGCAAAAGCTAATGAAAAAGGTGCAAAAGAAAGTTTGGCTTTAGCTAATGAGCTTTTAGAACATTTAAATCAAAACAATAGTGCAAGCTCATTTCCAAATAAAAATGAAGTCTATCATGCTCTTATAAAAGAACTAAGATTGCTTTCAGCTAAGGAAGTGATATATGGGGCAAATGTAGATGAGAATTCCCTTTTAGAAGATAATGAATTTGTAAAAAATCTTAAAGAATTTGCAGCAAAATCAGGTCATGAGGTTATCAAACTTTGCTCTAAAATAGAAGAGGAAATGATAGCTTTAAGCGATGAGGAGCATTTTGAGTTTTTAAAATCTTTAGGGATTGAACGTAGTGGGCTTGAAGTAGTTATACGCACAGCATTTTCAAAGCTTAATCTAATTAGCTATTTTACAGCAGGTCAAATAGAAGTTAGATCATGGACTATACAAAGAGGCTGGAAAGCACCAAAAGCAGCAAGTGTAATCCATAATGATTTTGAAAAAGGTTTTATCAAAGCTGAAGTGATTTCTTATGAAGATTATATCGCTTGCAAAGGAGAAAGTGGCGCTAAAGAAGCAGGAAAACTACGTCTTGAAGGAAAAGATTATATCGTACAAGATGGCGATGTAATGCATTTTAGATTTAATGTTTAATAAAATTTGCAAGCTATTTCAAGCTTGCAATCTC
>NZ_JAKMQF010000032.1:0-502 GCF_025771405.1 Campylobacter sp. RKI_CA19_01116 | reverse complement strand
TAACTATGGAGCTAGTTATACTTTCTTTTTAGGAAATTTAAAAATCACTCCAAGCGTGTCTCAAGGTTCTTATTCTTTAGGTGGAGATTATAAAGAAGTTGGTTTTAGTGGTACTTCTAGAAATTTTGGTGTAGATTTTTCTTATCCTGTATGGATTAATACTAATTCCTCTTTATATTTTACTTCAAGTATTTATCATAAAATATTAAAAGATGAGTCTTTTTCAAATACTTTCTTTCCTTACACAGTTGATAAACATTCTAATGTAGGTAGTATGGGTTTAGAAGGTTTGTTTAGAGGCTTTGAGAATAATACTTTAAGTTATAGTGCTAAGGTAAGTGTGGGTAAGGTATATGATGATGGTGCTACTATGCTTGGAAGTACATCTAAAACCGGAGACAAAGGCTTTGGTTGGTTTAGAAAGCTCAATGCTAGTGTGAATAATTATTATAGTATCAATGAATACATTACGCATACTTTAAATATAAACTATCAAAAGGTC
>NZ_JAKMQF010000031.1:0-523 GCF_025771405.1 Campylobacter sp. RKI_CA19_01116 | reverse complement strand
CAATGAAAATCAAATTAACTATGGAGCTAGTTATACTTTCTTTTTGGGAAATTTAAAAATTACTCCAAGCGTATCTCAAGGATCTTATTCTTTAGGTGGAAAATACAAAGATGCAGGATTTTATGGTACTTCTAGAAATTTTGGTATAGACTTTTCTTATCCTGTATGGATTAATACTAATTCATCTTTATATCTTACTTCTGGTATTTATCATAAGATACTTAGTGACACAAGAGCTGGATTTTTAACCTTTGATAAACATTCTAATGTAGGCAGTATGGGTTTTAATGGTCTAATAAGAAATTTTGAAAATAATGCCTTAAGTTATAGTGCAAATATAATCATAGGTAAGGTATATGATGATAGTGATTTTAAATTTGGTAGCAAAACTTTTGGTTGGTTTAGAAAACTCAATGCTAGTGTGAATAATTATTATAGTATTAATGAATACATTACGCATACTTTAAATATAAACTATCAAAAGGTATTAGGGAATTTTGAATTAGATTCTTCTGAGAGTTCA
>NZ_JAKMQF010000030.1:0-562 GCF_025771405.1 Campylobacter sp. RKI_CA19_01116 | reverse complement strand
ATAACGAGTATATTAATGAATACTCGTATTAAATAATATTTTGATTAATCAATAATAAATATTAAAAAATAAAAACTCTTAATTTTAAAAATATAAACCAAAAGGAACAAACAACCATGAAAAAACTCTTATTTAGCACTATAGCACTTAGCTCTTTAGTCTATGCTAATAATGGAAGTATTAGCATAGCTAAAAATGATATAGAAAAGGTTATAGAATTATCCCCTGATAGAAACCTCCCTCAAAACAAAGCCATCAAAGAAAATCTAAAAACTAAAGATGATTATATAAAAAGCCAAGAAGCTAAAAAAGACTTTGAAGAAAAAAAGAAAGAATTAAAAGAAAAACTAAATCAAGAAGAGGAAGCTAATGAGGAAACTAACAATCAAACTAATGACACTACCAACCCAAGTAACCAAACCAATAATAATTCTAACAATAACACTACCACCACTAAAAAAATAATAACCAAATACAAATTTGTTATCACTAATGAAAACACTAGCTTTGAAAAACTAGGTATTAAAGAAGAGGATTTACAATTACTTATTAGTGAGTTTAG